>DAIPLF010000023.1:0-5580 GCA_036769375.1 Candidatus Aminicenantota bacterium
CTTTCTGGGAAACTCTCTCCGTCCCGTGACATTTGGACAGGATATAACACAGGCCCGGCGGACTGTCAAAATAAGGCTCGGGGTAGTGGCAACGAAACCGCGCCCGTTTTCTCCCAGCGCGGAAAACGGGCTCGATTCGTCGTTCGCTCTTCTCTCCCTTCGGTCGAGAAACCGTGCCCGCTCACTCCTCATACGGGTTTCTCCTGCCACTACCCCTCGCCTTGGCCGAATAAGGAGTGCCCCCTCAAACGTCAGGGCTACGAGGCAATCTTAAACAGCCCGAAGGCGGCGAGGCTGGGGCTGAGCCTTGATTTGCTGATCGTCAAACGGACTTTTTCGGTGCTGACCTCGGGGAACCGCAGCAGGCGTTTGTGGCCGATCGTCGTCCCCCGGGAAAACGGCCTCCAATCGCGGCCGTTCCAGTATTCCAGGGAGAATTCCTCCACCCTCTGGCCGGTCCGGATCTCTTCCCTCATCATGGCGACGTCGAAGGTCCGCTTTTCAGGGAGAGCCAACTCCAGGACGGCGGACTCCACATCCTCTGGGGTCGTCCAGTAGGTCTCCTTGTTTGCGTCCAGGATGAAAGAGGCCCGGTGTCCTTTCTTCTCGCTTGAGGCTTCGATCTCTGCTCCCGAAGCCAGGTCATCCTGGAACGTCCGTTCCAGGATGCGGCGCATCTCCCTGAGGCTCGAGATATCTTCCTCCTGGATAAGGCCCCGCTTGTCCGGGGGGATGTTGAGCAGAAGGACGCCGTTGCGGCCGACCGAGCTGAAATAGATTTCGACAAGCTGCGCGGGTGTTTTGACTTCATCATCCTGGCCGGCATGGTAGAACCAGCCAGGGCGGATGGAGACATCCGTTTCCGCCGGATACCAGGCAAGGGCCCGCGCGGCCGTGAGCTTCTCGCGACTTCCCAGGTCTTCCGCGGTCATGTCCCCGGGGACAAAAAGTTCGTCC
Source organism: Candidatus Aminicenantota bacterium (assembly GCA_036769375.1). GTDB lineage: Bacteria > Acidobacteriota > Aminicenantia > Aminicenantales > UBA8522 > UBA8522. Next base: position 958 of record DAIPLF010000023.1, read on the forward strand.
AGGGAGCCTTTCGAGGAGCCTGCGCTTTCCTTGACGGGCACCGGGACAACGCTCCACTCGGTTTCTCTCCCGTATCCCGTTTCGGTTCCTACCCAGCGAAGGTCAGGACCCATCCCGAATATCACGGCTCCGGGCTGACACTCGCGGACGACCCGGTAATAGGAGGGCCAATCGTATTCCTGCCTCTTTCCGTTCGGGCCTTCCCCGCAGGCTCCGTCGAACCAGACCTCGCTTATCTCTCCGTAGTTCGTCAGCAGCTCACGGAGCTGGTTCCGGAAATGCTCGTTGTAGGCGGGCGAGTTGCCGTATGTGGGCTCATGACGGTCCCAGGGGGAAAGATAGATCCCGAGCTTGAGCCCGGCTTCCCGGCAGGCCTCAGCCACTTCCCTGACCACATCGCCTTTGCCTTCTCGCCAGGGGCTGCTCTTGACGCTGTGCTCCGTGAATCGGCTCGGCCAGAGGCAGAACCCGTCGTGGTGCTTAGCGGTTATGATGAGCATTCTCATCCCGGCGTCCTTGAGCACTTGGACCCATTGGCGGGCGCTCAGATCACTTGGGTTAAACAGAGACGGATCCTCCTTCCCCTCGCCCCATTCCCGGTCGGTGAACGTGTTCAGGCCGAAATGGGCGAAGGCGATGAACTCCATCTCCTGCCAGGCCAACTGATTCGGCGAGGGGACGATGCGGGCAGCGGTACGGACGATTCCCGCCGGCGGCTCCCCCGGAGAGATCAGGGTGAAACTGGACCCTTGGAACGGGGATCCTCCCTCGTTCGAGGAGGACTGTTTCTTGCAGCAAGGGAGACAGAGCGCGGCGGCCAGCCAGAAAACGAGGGCTCCTCTTGGGCGTCTCGTCTTGATCATCCCTGGCTCACTTTTTCGGCCAGAGTTTGAGCGTTTCGATCGACTGGTGCCCGAGCTTGATCTTCAGACTCGTGGTCCCGCAGGGAAGCGGCCGGCCCTCCTCCTCGATGATGTTGACGCGCTCTGCCTTGGCCAGTGCGAAGGCCGAATTCAAATTCACTTCGGCATCCCTCCCTTCGATGTCATAGAGGCGGACGATGACCGAGTCGTCGTCCTCGCATTTCTTGATGGTGCTCACCAAGGCGTTCGGGGCGGTGATCCCGAAAAAGCTCCTCTCCTCCGGAAGGCCGGCTCCCGCCCCAGGCTGAGCGTCCAGAACCGCGAAAAGCGTCGAGTTAGCCTGGATCCCCGATCTGTAACCGTTCGTCCAGCCGGGATCATGTGAAGCGAGAGAGAAACGGAAGTGATGATCTCCCTCCTGAAGGTACCAGTTCCCCTCGCCATGGCAGCTCCGTCGCGAGGCCAGCAGGACAGCCTGAAGGACGGGGTACGGAGCGGGGTTGGGAGTTGGGTCTTGAAAATCGTTGACGGCTACACTCGTGCTCATGGTCAGGCCGAACTCCTTCCCGCTGACGCTCAGAAAATTCTGGACCTCCCGCGGGCGGATGCTCGAGCACGGCTCGTCGTAGTTCAGGCTGCCATAGGCAGGGCCTCCCGTTCCGGGGATCTCGCCGCGGCCCACCTCGACGACTCCCAGGGGCACTTCGTAAGTCACCGGGCCTCCCTGGGCGTCGACCGGCAAAGCCAGGCGGAACTCCCTATACGGAGTCCCGTCCCAGTCCAAGAGAGAGATCTCGCAATCGATCCTCTTGACCTGGTTGTAGATGACGATCTTCTCCTCGACCGTGCAGTCTGAAAGCGCTTCGCGCAGACGGAAGACGGCCTTGAGCGGTCCAGATTCGGACGCATCGCGCTCCCAGGCGGCGCCGTGGAGTCCCAGCCGGTCAAAACCTTCCCTCGTCGGCTGCTGGACCCGGCCGAATTCCCCGGCCCCGTTTCCCACCGATTGCATGGTGAACACTTCGAAGCCCAGGAACTTGCCGGTCTTCAGGAGGTCGGCCTTTAGCGCCTTGTCATAAATGCGGCGCAGGCCGCCGGGGGCGAATTCGACCTCGTAAAAGTCGTTCGTGTAGACACCGGATGTCGGCGAGGAGGGGGAGTAAGTTACGACTCCTGCGTCGCTCCTGGCCAGGTAGAAGGTCTTGTATCCCAGCCCCGGGACGTCGGCGGCGATGAACTCAAGGCGGGTTTTGTTCTCCTCACGCGGCTTGGGTGAGGGAAGAACTTGAGACGGCATGGTCCGGCCCCGGGAATCCCGGACCTGCCAGTCCCGGCGCGCGGAAGCGAGCGTGATCTCCACCGGGTCGGACCGCGGCCACGAAAGGGCGTTGAAAACAACGACCGGAATCCCTTTGGAGTTATCTGTCTCAACCCGGCCCGCGATCCTTCGGAGAGCCCCCTCGAGCAAGCGCTTTCCCAGGTCCCGGGCGAACTCGTACTTTTTCCGGAACAGCCGGTCGGTGATCTGTCCCTCCTTGCCTCCCCAGCCGTGGTCGGGGTAGATAGCTGCCTTCCAGGCGTCTTCCATCTCCCGGGCGGGGTATTGGGCAAAAGTCCCCTCGAGGAGCGAGGCCGCGGTGTTGAAAACCTCGGCTGCCGGAAGCAGCATTCCCGCCTCCCTTTGAGCGGAGACCGCCTTATGATGGGTGGGGCCGTGGATGTAAAGCCAGAGGTTGGGCCTTTCGCCCATGACCGGACTCAACCTCGGCAGGGCCTTGGCCAGGGAATCAAAGAAATGAGCCGCCGGCGAGTAGCGCATCTTGGCCCGGGGAGACTCATCCTTGACAGGATGGCGGTTGTTCCAGAGACGGATCAGCGGACCGAAGTCCGTCGGCTGGGAGAAATCTACCGAATGGAGAAGAGGGAATTCAAGCGGGAGCCCGTGCTCTTTATAATAGGGCAGCCAGGCAGTGAGCTTGTTCTCCAAGAGGCCGGCGCCCTCCTCGGGCGGCGCGCTTAGGATGGCCGAAGCGTTGGTATAGTGACCCGGCGAATAGGCGAGAACAGAGGAGCCGTCGGGGCTTGACCAGCGGTAAAACCCCTCATGGTAGCGGCTGATGACCATGTAAGGAATGCCGGCTTTGCTCAGTATCTGCTGCATCTGGAGAGAACGTCCGGGAACGTCGGGGTTGAAATAGACACGGGCGTCGGCGCCGGGGAAGTTCCTCTTCAGCCATTTCCTTCCGAAGTAAGTCTCGCGGACGAGTTGCTCACCGCTGAGCAAGGACTCGTAAGGCTGGTTGAATGTCGCCCCCCATTCCATCCTCCCCTCACGGGTCAGCCGGAGGATCTCGTCGCGGCGCTCCGGGTGCCTTTCGATATACTCCATGAGGTTGAGCATGTTTTCCATGACGAAACAGTAGTCAGGGTCCCGGGCCATCATCGCCAGCGCGGGCGTGATGCAATGAGTGTCGCGGTATTCCATGCAGGCATCGGGGCTGTTCATCCAGGCGATATCCTGATGGCTTGAAGAGAGGAGGTGGAGCGTCCAGCCGGGCAAGGGTCCGGGTTTCAAGTCAGGCGCAGCGTCTTTTTGTTGCCCAGCCGACCCGGCGAACAAAACGCAGAGAAGGGCCGAGCCGAGCGCCGCTCCCAGCAGTCCTTTCCGCATGCTTTTTCCTCCTTCAATCGACGGGTTCGGAAGTTGGATCATTTGTCCAGAACAGAGAGATCCGGGACGAGAAGACGCCGGATCTCGGGCCGGTCCATGTTCTCCGGAGTCGCCAGGAATACTCCGGTATCAATGCGGGTCTCGTGAGGCTGACCCCGCAGGCGGGCGACCGCCGTCTTGACGCTTTCGTACCCCATCCGGACCGGGTCCTGAAGGACAAGGCCCAACAGCTCTCTTTTTTCCAGCGCCTCGATGAGCTTCTTTGAAGAATCAAAGCCGACGTGGATCACTTTGCCGGCGAGGCCATGGTCTTGGAGGGCCCGCAGGCACCCGAAGGTGGTGGATTCGTTGGGAGTGAAGATCGCCTCGACATCGTGAAATCGCGCCAGCAGGTTTTCGGTCGTCTGATAGGCCGTCTCCGTCGTGATGCCGGCATACTGGTTATCGGAGAGGATGGTGATCCCGGGGAATTTCGAGCGGATGGTCTCCAGGAACCCTTCCTCCCTTTGCCGGTTTCCCTCCACGCCTTCGATGATCCGGATGAGGATCAACTTTCCCCGGCCCCCCATGAGCGCGCCGATTCGTTCGGCGGCCAGCACACCGCCCTTCCAGTTGTCGGTCGAGACATAGGCGATATAGTCATCCCCCTTGAGGGCGGTGTTGAAGATGACAGTCGGAATGCCTCGGGCCTTGGCCTCGGCGACCGGCGGCATGAGTGCCCTGTCGTCGAGCGGCGTCAAGATGAGGGCGTCGACTCCCGCATCCAGCATCGTTTCGACGATCTGGATCTGCTCGTTCCTGTCGTCTTCTTTGAGGGGCCCCTTCCAGATGATCCCCACGCCGAGCTCGTCCGCCGCCATTTTCGCCCCGGCATGGATGGCCTTCCAGAACTCGTGGGTCGTTCCCATGGGGATGACGGCCAGCCGGAGTGTCTTCGGCTCCGCGCTGTCCTTTTTTTGAGTCCGGTCGCAGGAAAAGCACAGGAGGAGGCAGCCGATAGAGACGGCTATCGCAACGGGGAAAAAGCGTTTTTCGAGGCGCCTCATTTCAGGCAATAATACATATCACAAAGCACTTGCCCAATCCACC
>DAIPLF010000023.1:5680-11661 GCA_036769375.1 Candidatus Aminicenantota bacterium
TACATCGCCCGGATGTTCTCGAGCGGGACGTCGGGTCCGATCTCGCCGCAGGCGATGAGTCCGCCGTGGCCTGCGCGGCAGGCCTCGAAGGTCCGCTGGACTTCCTCCTTCACCTCCGCCGCAGAGCCGAAGGGGAGGACGTGCTGGCGGTCGATATCCGTCCGGAAAGCCACCCGGCCGCGCGCGTTGCGGGCGATCCAGTCATGGCCGATGACAGCGGTCTGGACGTTGATGGCGTCCACGCCGATCTCGATGAGGTCGCCGATGATCTCGTTCACGGCCCCATCGCTATGGAACCAGACGTCCATGCCGGCCGCCTGCACGCGCTCGAACATGGCCGCGTAGCGGGGCTTGAAGATCCGCCTCCAGGCTTCGGGCTGGATGAGCAGGGTGCGCTGGCCTCCCCAGTCGTCGCCGAAATGGAGGCCGTCGTATTCGAGCCGAGTCCACTTATCGATCCAGCGTAGGTTGAAGTCGAGCAGGTCGTCGAGCAAACGGAAGAAGGCCGCGGACTCCGCCGCCACATCCATCATGAAGCTCTCCATGCCTCGAAGCTGTTGGAGCTGCTCGAAGTAGGTGAACCAGCCGCCGCGCGCGTACCAGCGCTCGTCGAACCCGCACATGTGGCCGCTGTACTGACGTCCCGCCGGCGGGCCCGCCGGGAAATCTTCAGGCCATCGATATTCGGCGATGCGGCTCAGGTCTTTGATCGGCCAGTCCACAGGAATGCCGCAGATGCCCGTCCACTCGACCTTCCAGGATGTCCCGAAATCATCCCGGTTCGATCCTTGTCGATATTGCGCCGGGTACTTCTCGATGGGCAGGTCGGTCATGTGATCCCAGCCGAAATCCTCCCTGTATTCCGCCAGGATCTCGGCCAGGGCCGGGCCATACTTGAGCTGGGCCGCCGGTAGCACGGCATGGGAGATGGGGGCGCGGTCAGGGTTTTGAAAATGGACGGTGCGCCGGACACGCTCCCGCGAGTTCATCTTTTTTGGAGTTTCTTGAGCTGCTCGGTGGCCGTGTCTACGGCTTTCCGGATCTCGGCATTGTCGGGGTCGAACTGGAGGAGCCCTTGCCAGATCGCAATGGCCTCTTTCAAGTTCCCCTTCCGATATTGGTCCAACCCCTCCCGGGTGAGCTGGGCCCGGCAGTTCTTCAATCCTTCTTCCGCATCATTCCGGGTGAACGAGAGGGAGATGTTCACCTGCTTGGCCAGCGGATACTCCCGCCACAGGACGGCGTAGCCTTTTCCGGCGGCCACAAAGTCCTTCCTGGCGAGCGCTTTGTCGGCCAGCGACCGGATCTCTTCCATGATCCGCCTCAGGCCGGCGGCTTGAGCCGGGCTCCGCAGGACCTCAGGCGGCAGGCCTTTAAAGCCTTCCAGCGCCTTGAGATAATCGCCCCGGGCGAGCGCCTGGCGGGCCAGCCTCTCGCTCAGATGCTCCAGGCACTCCTGGACGCGGCGGCGCAGTACCTCTGGCCCGAACGACAGCGATCCCTGGAAAGCGCGGAAGCGGGGGAAATTGTCGAGAAGAAGCGAATAGGTTTTTTCCGCCGAGGCGAAGTCCTTCTCTTTGAACCGGGCGTCGGCCTGCGCCTTAATCTCCTCGACGGCGCCGGCAAATTCCTTCCGCACGGCCCTGTCGTCCGGAAAGCTTTCGGCGAGTGAAGCGTAGGAGTCCAGGGCCCCCTGGAAGTCACCGACAGCAACGTAATGCTCGGCCCGCGTCATATCCGGCCGGAGGCCGGGTTTGCCGGAAGGCGCGCAAGAAGAAAGAAAGAGCGCGCCCGCAGTGACCAGGATCGCTCTGACGGGGCTGGCTCTCATGCGGCTTTCCTTGGGCTCAGGGATGTAATCGGCTGCTTCCTTTCCAGGATGTCGACGAAACGGACGGCCAGGTCCGGGTCGAACTGCATCCCGGCAAGCCCGCCGATCTCGGCCACGGCTTGCTCCTCGCTGAGAGCCTTGCGATAAGGCCTATCCGAGGTCACCGCGTCGTACATATCGGCGAGTGAGATAATGGCCGCAGTGAGGGGGATCTTTTTGCCGCTCAACCCGTCCGGATACCCCATGCCGTCGTATCGTTCATGGTGGTGCCTTACGGCCGGGATGTATTTCAGCAACGACCGGGCATTGGACAGGATCTCGGCGCCGTATTCGGTGTGTCTCATCATCTCCCGCTGTTCGAATGTATCCAGCTTGCCCTTTTTCAGGAGAATGGAGTCAGGGATCTTGATCTTGCCGACATCGTGGAATAGGCAGGCGATCTCGAGCTCTTCCAGCTGGGCCGCGTCTAACCCCAGGTTCCGGCCAAGCTCTAGAGACAGCTGGGCGACCCGGGTCGAATGGCCGAGGGTATGAGAGTCGCGGGCGTCGATGGCCGCCGCCAGGACCCTGACCGTCGCCACATAGGCTTCTTCCAAATCACGGGCGTACCGGCTCAGGGAGTCTTTTTGAGTTGTGATCAGCGCCGTCATGTCATTGAAGCTTTCGGTCAGCCGCCCGAGCTCATCCTGGGAATAGATGCGCAGGGGCCGCCTCAATTTGCCGTCTTTGAGCTCGGCCACTCCGGCCGAAAGCTCCCGGACGGGCTTAGTCAGGAACGAGGTCAGCGCGAGGCTGCCGGCGATGCCGACCAGAAGGAGGACTCCAAAAACCGCGAGGATCTTCCTCTCCGCCTCCTTTTGAGCCTCGATTACAGCGGCCCGACTGACAGCCAGAACGACCGAGCCCAGGGGTTTTTCCAGGAAAACGATCGGGGTCCGGACCTCGATCAGCCCGGGGTCGGAGCCACGGATGTCGTTGACGGTCGTCCCATCCTTGGACCTGCGCAGCAGGCTGCCGGCCTCCTCCTGGAATTGCTCACCCGTTTTCTTCGTATCACTGTGCACCAGGATCTTGCCCTCCAGGTTGACGATGGCCATATGGACGATGTCCGGACTGGACGCCTTGATCTTGAAAACCATGTTGTCGAGCCCCAGAAGATCCTGAGAGATAAGGGTGTAGCCGGCCGTTGATGCGGTGCTCTGGGAGAGAGTTTCGGCTCGCTTGATGACTTCGTCCAGGATGCGCTGGTTCAGTATCCGCAGGGTGATAAGGGAGAAGGCAAGCGTGGACGAGACGACGAGCAGGACGACAAATAGGGAGGCCTTGACCCGGATCTTTCTTAGAGGCGCGAGGATGTTTTCTTTGGTCATCCCGGCTCGCCATCAGTATATAATTGAGTCGCGGATACAGGGGTGAAGTCCTAATCCTATCATTGATACGAGTGGATTTCAAGGCGGATGGCACGAGCTAGCAGATCAAGCGGAGGGCCCGAGGCACCGCCCGGATGAGGAGATTCTTGAATAGCAGAGGAGTGTTGCTGCCTCCGATGATCTCACCGTCTACTTGGACTTCAAATTCTTGCTCCGAGGACACTTCGATGGCGGGGGCCGCCAGGAATTGGAACTCCGGAGCGCCGACGTGCCGTCCCTTCCGGGCCAGCCGTGCCAGGCGGGCCAGGCGGAGAAACGGGCAGTCCGTGAGCAAACAGGCGTCTAACCGGCCGTCGTCCGTGCGGGCGGATGGGTTGAGCAGCCTCCCGGTAGCCCAGAAGCGGATATTGCTGAAAACAGCTGCGATGTAATCGCCCGACGATCTGTGCTCTCCGGCCTCGATGGTAAGGGGAAGGGGGATTTCCTTCCGCCTGTACGCGCGTATGATCCCCAGCGCCCCGGCCAAGGTTTGCCGCCCTGCTAAGCGAGTTTTCTTTTTGGCCAGCCCATCAACGTACCTGTTCACCTTGGCCCCCAGTCCGATATTTGCCTGGCCGATGAAGTATCTGAGGATCTTTCCCCCGTGTTCGATGGAGCCCAGGTCGATTGCCCTGGTCCTCTTTCTCTTCAAGGCCTGGCAGGCCTTCTCCAGGCTTTCGAGGCCGAATTCCCTGGCGACGTCATTTGAGGAGCCAAGGGCGATCAGGCCGAAATCCACTTTCGCCCCCGACCGGACGATCTCGTCGATCATGATGTGAAAAGTCGAATCCCCTCCGGCCCCGGCCAGAGCCTGGTAGCGGCCGGCGCAATCCCTGGTCAACGCCTTGAGGTTCTCCTCGTCGGCCGTGACCACGAGGTCGGCCGGAACTTCCCATTTCCGCAGGAGCTGTTCCAGCCGGCTCTTCCTCTTAAGGGCCCGCCCCCTTCCCGCCGCGGGGTTGAAGAGGATGGCGATCCTGTCCATTGACTTGGTCGAGTGCCCAGCCCTAGTCTTCTTGAAGCCGTGCGGTCAGAGTCCGCTTCCTGCCTCCCCTGATGACGTCCACCCGCACCTCATCGCCCACGTTATATCCTTCCAAGATTTTGAAGAGGTCGTCGGAAGTCTTGACGGCCTTGCCGTCGATGGCCACGATGATGTCGCCAAGCACGACATTCCCCTCGTCGTCGTAGCGGGTTGGCATCATCCCGGCAACGCTGGCGGCTCCTCGGCGATCGACGTCCAGGACGAGGACGCCTTCCTCGATCCCGACCTGGCGGGCCACGGAATCCTCGGCCGTCTGGATCCCGAGCCCGGGCTGAATGACTTTGCCGTAAGCGATGAGCTGGGAAATGATCCGGTTCACCGTGTCGATGGGGACGACGAAACCGACCCCGGCATAGGCTCCGGATGGGCTGTAGATGGCCGTGTTGACGCCGATGCAGAGCCCGGCGCTGTCCAGAAGCGGCCCGCCGGAATTCCCGGGGTTGATGGCGGCATCCGTCTGGATAACGCCCTGGATCGGCCTCCGGGTCAGCGATTCGATCTGCCGGCCGAGGGCGCTGATGATCCCTGTGGTCAGGGTTTGGTCAAGCCCGAAGGGGTTGCCGATGGCATAGACGGACTGGCCGACCCTGAGGTTGGCCGACGTCCCGATGCGGATCGGCCGCAGCTTCTCACGGGGCGCCTCGATCCTCAAAAGGGCCAGGTCTTTGTCCGGAGCGCGCCCGACCACTCGGGCCTTCCAAACGGACTGGTCGGAGAGGGTCACTTGAACATCCTGAGCTTCGGAGATGACATGGAAGTTGGTCACAATGCGTCCGGAATCGTCCCAGATGAATCCGGTGCCGGTTCCTTGAGGGATCTCGAACACATTGAAAGTGAAGAGGTCCCTTCGGTAGACGAGCGTTGTGATATAGGCCACCGAAGCCCTGACCTCCTGGAAAACGGCGATGGCTCTTTGCTCCTCCGGCAGCAAAGCGCCGCGGGCCTCAACGGGCCGAAAGGAGAGCGGTGTCTGCCGCGTTTGAGCGGACAGTAAAGGAGGGGCGGCCAGAATGAGAGATATCATCAGAAGCGATATCGTGAGGTCCAGCGCTCCCGGTGCCAAGCGATCCGAAATCCGTTGCAGGGAATCCTTCTTCGTCCTCATGGCTGTCCTCTCCTCGTCCGGGATGAACGTTCCGGCTGCTTCTCTCTGTTTCGATACAGAGTATAGGTTCCGTCCGGCGATGAGTCAAGAAAGAGGGGAAGCCCTGCGCCTGACGGGGGACGGCCTTGTCGCCGCCATGCCGGAAGAAGTACAATTCACCTGAGATCGGGTCCGACGTTTTTGAGGAGGTGAGTCCATGCCTTCGCGTCTCGAGAAATTCCGCCTTTACCGCGAAAAGATGAACAATAAGATCCTTGACGGGGAGCACCTGGGGATCAAACGCTTCTTCAATCTGGACACGGCCGCCTACCGGGACGGGGCACTTCCCGGGAAGACGAAGGAGTTGCTGGGATTGGTCGCCTCGGCGGTGCTCCGCTGCAACGACTGCATCGATTACCATCTCATCCAGTGCGCTGCGGCGGGGTACAACGATGAAGAGCTCCATGACGCCCTTAACATCGCCCTGATCGTAGGTGGCAGCATTGTCATCCCCCACCTGCGCCACGCTTACGAGACGCTTGAGCTCCTGAGGCAAAAATAGCCCCACCCGGGTTGGAGTTTAGCAAGAAAAGGCCTAAAATAGGGGGCGCA
>DAIPLF010000024.1:0-9397 GCA_036769375.1 Candidatus Aminicenantota bacterium
GCCAGGGCTTCCCCGACCATATCTTCATTGATGTTGGCGAAGAACCGCTTGGCGACCTGGGGATATTGTCGGATATAGGCGGCCGTGCCACTGATCTCGGGGACGAAAAGGAAACGGACCGACCGGCGGAGCGGCGGGATCCGGCCGGCGGCCACGAGCTTCCCGAGCGTGCGGGCTGTTTCCAGGACGGCGGCACAGCCGCTGTCGTTGTCGTTGGCTCCCCGCATCGTCAAGCCTTCAAAAAGATGGGCCGTAAAGACCAGCTCTTCCTCTGGAAAATCACGGCCCGGAAGGAGGGCAGAGACCATCTGCTCTTTGAAGGGGACCTCCTGGGTCTTGCAGAAAGCCCGGACCTCGACCGGCGCTCCCCGCTCCAGCGAATCCCGGAGCCACTGACCTTGCCGGGTCGACACCATGAAAGCGAAGGCCGGCTTTTCTTTCTCGGCGACCCGGATGGAGCTCCAGCCCACCTGGTCAGGATCGTGCTCAGGATGGCTGGAGTCATAGCCGACGAGGCCCAGGGCGCCGAATTTCTCCACGGCCAGTCGTCTGGCCATCTCCGGCATCCCGTTGACCAGGACGATCTTGCCTTTGATTTCCTTTCCCAGGTAAAAACTTTCCCGGTTCCCGGGCCCGACATAGATGAGCTCGGCGGTCGTGTCGGTGGTCACGCTTCCCGAGCAGAGTGAAGCGGGGATCTCCCTAAGGTCGGCGATCTTGAGCGGACTGGGTTTGGTGATCCAGAGCTCGGCCGCTTCGGCATCCCAGGTCTTCTCTGAACGAGTCGGCAGATCGATGATCTCCGATCGCTCAAGGCCGTACTCCCTGAGCTTCTGGAGGATGAAATTCGTCTCAAAATAAGTGCTCCCGTATTCCTCAGGCTGCCGGTTCCGATAGACACCGGAAAGCAGGACCTCATTCTGGAAGGCCAGGTCGCCCGAGACTTCATTGATGATGTCCTTGAGCACGGACAGCGGCAAAACCGTGTCGGGGCCGGATGGCGACATGGTCTGGCCTGACACGGCAGAAATAACAAGGACTGCGACTAAATAGGTGGCTGTGCGCTTGAGCATGAAGTCCTCCTCGGGGCATCCATTCTACGCTTTCGGCGGGGGAAAAGGAAGAAAAGCCAGCCCTTGGGCCCTGGGGCTTTTTCTGCTATAATGCGCCCAGGGGAAGAGGAAAAAAATGCAGGTTACCCTCCTCAAGAACATCGTTCTCGTCTTGCTTTTTCTCTGCCTGATCGGGATCATCCGGGTGGTCGTGAAGCGGGAGTTTGAGCATCTCCTCAGGGCCGTGCTCATTCTTCTTCTGTTGGGCGGCGTCTTTTACTACCTTGAGACGACCGAGTCCGAAACCCTCACCTTCGCCGGGATCCGGGATCAGATCAGGGACAAGTTCTTCCCGGAAAAAATCCCTGATTATGTTTATAACAAAGAAGAGGGGATCTCCGGTGGCAGCAGATACGTCCGCTATTATTTTGAGACTCCGGGGCCGAAGCTGTCCCTGACCTTTGATCCAAAGACCCAGTATTTCCACATCAAGGACGTCCATTCAGTCAACCGGATCCTGGAGTATCTCGGCCTTCCCAAGGTCAAGACCGCCGTCCAAGAGCTGGCCTCGATCACCGGCTCGCGCAACCACATCAACCTCTACCGCTGGGAGGATTATCCGCGCGGTCCGCTCACGATCGAACGCGGCATCTGCCAGGACAGGGACAGAATTGATTCCTACCAGTGCATCGTCAGCATCATGATCTCACGGCAATAGCCAGGACGGCAGCGGACAACAGAAAATAGGCCCCCGCCAGTATCAGGAAAACCTTCCGGTCGACTTCCTTTCCTTCAAATATGGCTCCCTGTCCCGGTTCAGGCAGGGGCGCAGGGTCCCAGGGAAGTCCGAAGCGGTCGCAGAGCCCTTTGACATAAAGGAGATGGATCACGGGAATGCGGCGGGCGGCCATCTCGAAGATGACCCCGCGCCGCTCGACAGGAGGGATCTCGGAAAACGACGCCAGCCCTGGGCCGACCTTCAAGATCCTCGAGTCCGTCCCCATATTCGCGTAGCTCCCCCCGACGTTAATGAACGCCCGGATCCCGGCATCCCCGGCTGCCGTCTCGAGGGTCCGAAGGCGTTCGCGGACGTTGGCTTCAAGGTCGGGCTCGGCAATGAAAGGGAGTCCGGTCTCCCTTCCTAAGCGGAGCAGCAGGGCTCGGCCCTCCGGGCTCATGTCCTTCCCAACGTCTCCGTCCCCGCCTAAGGAAAGCCCGACGGGTCTGGCCGGCAAAAAATGTGACCGCCCCAGACAGGTCATGATGTCCAGCCAATTGAAATCCGGATGGTTAGCCCCCCATTGGGAGGCGCCCAGGGAGCAGATCAGGAGCCCCCGGAGTTCCATGGCTTCGACGGCGCAGAGCGAGGCGATGATCAAAGCGGGAAATGAGCTCGATGCCCCGATGGCCACCGTATCTCCTTTGCGGACCCCCGCCTGATGAAGGAGCATGGTGACGAGCCCGGCAAAATTGGGGTTGATGGTCGTCCGCTTGGCCTCCAGGTTGCCGAGAGAAGTCGTGATCGGAGAGGTCTCCAGGCCGATAAGCCCCGTGCTGTTGATATCTATGTCCGGGTCGATGGCGACCCCGCTTCTCTCGCGGCAGTCGCGGACCGCCTGGATTGCCTCCGCCATCCGGCGCGAGGCGGCCAGCATCTCGTCCTTGGGTTCGAGGGGCTTCCGGGTCAAGAAGAGAGCCCCAGACAAAAAAAGGAAGCCGCAAATTCCGAGCGCGTAGAGCAGGCCCTCCCTGCGCCTCACTCTCATGGCCTCATGCTCAAAACACCATCCGGAAGAGCCCGGCGAGAAAATAGGTGATGGTGGTCACTATAACAAGGGAGGCAAGCGTCGGGAAGAATTTCTGCCGCTCCAGATTGTTGGCCAACAGCCCGGGGATGATGAAGCCGATCACCTGGAACTCCAGGGGGGCGGCCAGCAGCTTGGGCATGGCCAAGGCCAGGATCTGAGAGAGCAGCCCGCCGATCAAGAGCATGACGACAAACCGGCGCTTGCCGAAGAGGATGAGATAGCGAGCCAAAAGCTTATAGAGGAGAAGGCTGATGCAGGCGACAGCGATCGTCGCCAGCGGCCGGGCCGGATGGTCGAGGGAGAGGGCCAGGAATGCGGGGACAATGATCCCCCCGGGATAGATGCCCGTAAGCTCGGCGTACAGGAGAGCCACAGCCAAGCCGATGAAGATCGTCTCAAGATGCATGAGGCCTCCCGATCTTCTGCCAGTGCTCAACCAGGTCCGCCCCTACCCCGCCGATATTGCCGAACCCGATGACAACGCCTCCGTCGCTCTCTACCGCGATGATTTTTGCCATGATGGCCTGGGGAGTTCGGGCCGGGAGTGGAGTGATGGGAGGTGCCCCGGAAGTCCTTCTTCGGACCTTCAAGGAATGGACATGAGCGCCGACAAGGTAGATATTCCGGAAACCGGAGAAAAAACCCTGCTCGTGGGCATCGAGCCACTGGAGGGTGCGGTCGCCGCGGTCGGCCCGGAAATTCAGGATTCCGATGAGCGGCCGGTCGTTGGGGACGACTCCATCCCGGAGATGGCTGAGGATCAGGCCGCTTGACTCCGGCTCATTGGCGGCGAAAGCACTCACCAGGGTCCAGGTCGCCGGCGGAACGCCAAGCTCAGCTTGCCAGACCCTTAAGCTCCCGAAATCCGCGGCCGCCGCGCCGATCCCCCGCAGGGCAACGGCCTCCGGGACTCCGAGATGGGAGACCACCGCCGCAGCCAGGCGGCGATCTTCGTCAAGAAAGGAGCCGGCCGCCGGATTCTCGACGGTGATGACTCTAGCGCCGGTGCGTTCGGCGGCGATCTCAAACTCCCGATGGCGCTCGGTTCCCAGAAGGAATACCGTCATCCCGGGCCGGATGGCCATGGCCAGGCTCCGGGCGATCTCGGGCCTGGTGTGTCCCATCTCTTCCCGATGGTCCAGGCGGACGTTGGAGATGACGAGGAACTGGGGATGGAGCAGGCAGCGGGACTCGGCGCTTAGATATTCAGGTTGGATGCTCATCATCTCTATCACCAAGGCCCGGACGCCGAGGGCGGCCGCTTCCCTGAGGACTCTTTTTTGCTCCAGGATCGTGGGCAGCCCGCGGCGGGCGATTTCCTCCTCCCGGCCGTCGGGGAGGATGAGGGCGGTCCTGGACCCGGTCGTCTTGGCCAGCACCGGGAGCCCCGCCTCTTTGAGCCCAGCGGCGATCAGCCGGGTGACCGTCGATTTTCCCCTCGTCCCGGTGACGGCGACGCGGACCGTTACGCGCCGGACATTTCGCAGAACAGCCTGCCGCTCCAGAAAAAGCAGCAGGCAGAGCACCGCAAAACAGATGGCTGTCGTGGCGAGTGCTCGGATGGGCCGTCTCCTTTGTCCTTCAATCGCTCCTGGAGGACCCTTATTATAGCCAAATTTATGGTCCGGTGCATGAGGCTTGACAGCTATTCTCGGCCGGCCGTATCATTTGCTGGGGTCAAGCCTCCGCTTCCCCAAAAGAACCGTGAAGAAAAGAGGGACCGCCCACCCGAATCTCCTCCTTGCGTGCGGTTGCCTTTTCTTCTCTCTGGCGTTTTTTCACGCCCGGGGCCATCAGACTGAGTCTTCTTCCCTTAAAGAGCAAGACAATCCGAGACTCGCTGCCGTCCTAAAAAAAACAGCACAGTATTGCCTCCGGCTCGACAAGGCCGCGCTCGATTTCGTCTGCCTTGAAGACGTGGCCGAGATGACCCGCCGGTACACTCCGCAAACAGACGTCTATCTTTATGACTATCAATTCATCCGCAAGGGCCGGGAGACCAAAGAGAAAAGAAACCTCATCTCCGTCAACGGGAAAAAAACGAACATCGGGGACTCCCAGCTGTACACGGTCATGTTCCAGTACAAAAATGTCCTTTTCGGGCCCGTCGGCCTGTTGAGCCAAAACTGGCAGGCCTATCATGACTATAAGCTCGTCGGAGAAGACACCTTCTCCAATGACAAAGTCGTCGTCATCGAGGTGAAACCCAACGCTTTCCTGGTCACCCCCCATTGCTACGGGAAGGTCTGGGTCAACGAAGAGGACGGGAGCGTTCTGAAGATCATCTGGGATCAAGAATCCCTGGGGAATTTCCAGAGCGCCGAAGAATGGGCCAGGATCCACGACGCCGAGCTGCAGATCACCGCTTATTCGGAATACGGGCATGAGAAGAACGGACTCCGGTTTCCCAGCCGGAGTTATACGGAATACGCCACCATCGAGAAAAACAAGCGGAAGTTCGTCAGCGCCGAAATAACGATCACCTACAGAGACTATAAGTTTTTCACGGTGGAGACCGAGATCAAATACGATTAGGCCACAGGCTAAGCTCCCGGCTTCGCCCCTCGGCCTTTCTTTTTCGTTCCAAAAGACCCGAACAGCACCGGCAGGACCAGGAGCGTCATCAGGGTTGAAGTGACCAGCCCTCCCACGACGACGACCGCCAGCGGGCGCTGGATCTCCGAACCCGGGCCCTGGGCAAAGAGAAGCGGCGTCAGGCTGAAGATGGTTATCGTCGCCGTCATCAGCACGGGACGCAGCCGGTTCGCGCATCCCTTGAGGATCGCTTCGCGGGGCGGCCTCCCCTCGTCACGAAGCTGAGTGATATACGAGACGAGGACGATCCCGTTGAGGACGGCGATGCCGAAAAGGGCGATGAATCCGACCGATGCCGGGACCGAAAGGTACAGCCCCGAGAGATAGAGAGAAGCCACCCCCCCGATCAGCGCGAAAGGCAGGTTCATCAGGACCAAAAGCGCCAGGCGGAGCGAGTTGAAAGTGAGAAAAAGAAGGAGCAGGATGAAACCGATCGTCACCGGTAGGATAATGGCCAGCCGGCGCATGGCCCGCTGCTGGTTCTCGAACTGGCCTCCCCAGGTGAGATAGTAGCCCTCGGGCAGGCGGACATTCTGCTCGATCGTGCGCCGGGCCTCGACCACGAACCCGCCCAAGTCCCGGCCCGTGATGTTGCATTCAACCCCGATCCGCCGCTCCCCCGATTCCCGGCTGATCTGGACCGGGCCCTCGGACATAGCGATATCCGCGAGTTGACTGAGGGGAACCCTCGCCCCGTTCGGGGCTCGGACGAGGATGTCGCCGAGGCTCTCGACTGAATCACGGTGGCCCTGGGGGTAGCGGAGTTGGAGGTCGAAGTATTTCTCACCCTCGTAGATCCGGGTGATCGTCTTGCCGCCGACGGCCGTCTCAACGATCTCCTGGACATCGGCGACATTGATGCCGTACCGGGCCACCTTCGCCCGGTCGGGCCGAACAGAAATATAGGGCTGTCCGGCGACCGTTTCCACAACGAGGTCCGACGCTCCTCGGATTCTCCTGAGGACGGCGGCGATCTCGGCTGCCTTCGCCCGCAGGATATCCAGGTCCTCGCCGAAAAGCTTGATGATAAGCTGGGCCCTTGTGCCGGCCACGATCTCGTCGATGCGGCAGGCGATGGGCTGGCTAAAGGAGAAGGAAATACCGGGAAAGACGGCCATTGCCTGGCGCATCTTTTCGGTCAGCTCTCCCCGCGATCTGGCCGTCGTCCAATCCCGGCGGGGCTTGAGCACACCGACATAGCCTGTTTTTTCGACGCCCCGGGCCTCGATGGCGATCCCGGTCTGGCCTGTCTTGCCGACGATGGTCACGAGCTCCGGGAAGCCCATCAGCCGCTCCTCTACCTTGCGGCTGACCTCAACCGACTCAGCCAAGGATATCCCCGGCAGGAACTGGAAATCCATGTCGAAGGCCCCTTCGTCCATGACAGGCATGAACTCGGTCCCGAGACTGGGGATGAGGAGAAGCGCCCCGGCCAGAAGGGCCGCCGACACCAGGAGAATGATCACCTTGTGTCCCAGGGCCCAGCGGAGAAGAGGAAGGTAGGCTTTCTTGGCCGCTTCGATCACCAGGATGTGTTTTTCCCGGTGGGCCTTAAGAAAGAGGTAACACAAAGCCGGGATGACCAGAAGAGACAGGAGGAGCGAGCCGAACAAGGCGATGATATGCGTGAAAGCCAAGGGAAAGAACATCTTGCCCTCGATCCCTTGAAGGGCGATGATCGGGATGAAAGTGAAGGCGATGATCGCCTCGCCGAGGATGCTCGGCTTGCGGACCTCGAGGACCGCCTTGGCGACGGTAGAGAGCTTTCTCGCGGCCGTACCCGCTTCGATCAGATGGCGCTGGACGTTTTCGACCTGGATGATGGTCGCGTCGATGATCATTCCGATCGAAATGGCCAGGCCTCCCAGGGACATAAGGTTCGCCGAAAGGCCGAAAAGACGCATCATGATGAAAGTGAAGAGGGCCGAGAGCGGGAGGGCAAGCACGACAATGAAAGCGCCCCGGAAGCTGCGCAGGAACAGGTAGAGGACGAAGACGACGAGAAGGGAGCCGATGATCAGAGCCTCAGAGACCGTATGGAGGCTGTCGCGGATGATGTCCGAGCGCATATAATAAGGGACGATCTTCACTCCCTCCGGAAGGAAGTTCCCGGCATTGATCTCGGCCACCACTTTCTCGACATCGGAAACGACCTCGCGGCCGTTGGCGCCCCGGAGCATCATGACGACGCCGCCGACGACTTCGCCTCTCCCGTCCTTGACGGCCGCGCCCTGCCTGACCGCCTGGGCCGAACGGGTCTCGGCCACATCGTGGACGAAGACCGGGGTGCCGTCCTCGGACTTGAGGACCACATTTCCGATGTCTTCAGCGGTCTGCAGCAAGCCGATGCCCCTGACCAGGTATTGGATGGACCCCTGCTGCAGGATGTTGCCGCCGACGTTGAGGTTGTTCTTCCGCAAAGCCTCCGCCAGTTCATCGAGAGAAAGGTCATACTTGAGGAGTTTGTCGGGATCGGCGGTCACCTGGAACTGCCGGATGTAGCCGCCGAAGGAGTTGATCTCGTTGACTCCCCGGACGGACTTCAGCAGGGGGGCCAGCGTCCAATCTTGGAGGGTCCGCAGGTCGGTCAGGTATTCAACCTGTTCGGTCTCGTCGGCGGGGAGGGGACCTTCCAAGGTGTACTGATAGATCTCTCCCATCGCCGTCGAGACGGGGCCCATGGTGATCTCGACGCCGGCCGGAACCACTTCTTTGGCTTCGCTCATCCGTTCGTGCACGTTCTGCCGGGCAAAGTAGATGTCTACCCCATCCTCGAAGACGGCGGTGATAACGGACAGGCCGAACCGGGATACCGAACGGAGCTGCATGAGGCGCGGCAGGCCGCGCATGGCCATCTCGAGCGGATGGGTCACGAATTTCTCGACCTCAAGGGGGGACATCCCGGGAGCAGAGGACAAGACCTCGACCTGGATGTTGGTCACGTCCGGGAAGGCGTCGATGGACAGCCCCAAGAACGACCAGATGCCCAAGCCGGCCAGGATGAGTACGGCAATGACGACGAGACTGCGCTTATGCAGAGAGCCGCCGATGAGCCTGTCAATCATGCTCATGTTCGTCCCCCATTGTCTTCTTCAACATCTCCGACTTGAGGAGAAAACTCCCTGACGTTACGACTTCTTCTCCTTCGGCCAGCCCGCGAAGGATCTCGACCCGACCTTCGGTTCTTTGTCCGATCTCGACGAGTCGGAGCTCATAAACACCTGGACCCGTCTTGACAAAGACAACCGGCCTGGACTGGAAATCCTGAAGGGCGGACTCGCGGACGACCAACGCCCTCAGCTTCTCCCCGGTCGCGATCAGTGCTTCGACGTACATCCCCGGCTTGAGCCGTTCCCCCGGGTTGGCCGCTTCCATGCGGGCAGCAACGGTACGCGTCTTCTCGTCCATGACGGGTTCGATGAGGGCCAAGCGGCCCCGGAACTCCTTTCCGGGAAAAGCCGGAGTGCGGAGGATGGAATCGAACCCGGTCCGCACGGCGGCCAGGTCTTTTTCATAGATGCGGATGACGGCCCAGACCGTCGACAAGTCGGCCAGCCGAAAAAGGGAGGTCCCCGGCTCAACTCCATCCCCTAAGACCGCCGCCTGTTCGATGATCCGACCGGCAAAAGGAGCCCGGACAGAGAGAAGCGGCCGCACCGATTTCGCCGCCATCAGAGTCTCGACTTCGGCCTCGGTTATGCCCAGCGGCAAGAGCTTTGCCCGGGCTGAATCCAGGAAGTCACGGGCTGCTTTGCCGTCCTCTGTGCCCCGCAGCCGGCCTTCCCGCTCCGCGGCCTGGATGACTTCGGATTGAAGAGCCAGGTATTCCTGGCTGTATATCTCCGCTAAAACCTGGCCCTGAGCAACACGCTCACCCCGGAAGGCGAGAATGCTCTCGATCCGGCCCCCGGCCCGGGCCGTCAGATGAGCCAGACGCCGGGC
>DAIPLF010000024.1:9497-11634 GCA_036769375.1 Candidatus Aminicenantota bacterium
GAATGCTCTCGATCCGGCCCCCGGCCCGGGCCGTCAGATGAGCCAGACGCCGGGCGTTGAATTCGATCTCTCCCACTGCGGCGATGAGGCGGTCGTTCTCCACCACTCGTGCCGGCTCAACGGAAATGCTGCCTGTTCGCACGGCCTCGTCGGAGAGCCGGATGGAGCCAGGCTCTGCCTCAATCCCCTCCGCCGGCCGCTCTGCAGGCTCTCCGGGAGGAGAGTTCCGGCAGCCGGCCCCCGCCAACGTCAGGAAGAGGACCACTATCAGGAATGATTGAGTCCGGGGATTTCGCATAGAGTTTCTCCTTCAATCTTCTTCGCCGGCGGCTTCAAGGCCGGCAAGGCCGGTTTGATAAAGATACAGGGCCTTGAGACGCTCGAGCTTCGCCGCGGCGTAGGTGCGATAGAGGTCAAGCAAAGCGTAGGCCTCGAGTTTCCCGTATTGGTACTGATTCAGGCCGGAGCGAAGCTCCTCCTCCATTTCGGTCAAGAGCTCCTGCTCAAAAAGGCGAACCTGATCGGCCGCGGCACGGATGGCCGCATAGGCTGTCTCCAGCTCCATATCCAGCCGGTTGGCCCTGGCCTCGACGGCAGCCGCGCTCGCAACTTGCCTGGCGGCCGCTTCCAGGCGTTCGCCTTCGGTCCTGGCCCGGGAGAGGGGAAGGTTGAAACCAAAGGCGATCCCCCAGGCATTGAAACGGATGCTCGGGAAGAATAGCCCCAGAGAGAAATCCGGAAGGCGGTTCTTGCCGGCGAGGGCGGAGGCTGCTTCCGCTTGCTGGGACCGCAGGCCCGCGATCCGGAGCGATGGGCTGGCCGTCCGGGCCGCTTCCTTCACCTCTTCCAGCGTTCGGTCAAAAGGGACGAAGACCAGGTCCGATGTCAGGAAGAACGGACCCTCGGCTGGGGCCCCGAGCAGAAGGACCAGCTCAGCCATGATCGCCTCTCTCTCCTGGCGCGCCAGGATCGTTTCGTTCTGGAGGCGAGCCCTTTCCACCCGGGCTCTCAGGACATCGCGGTAAGCCGCCGCGCCGGCTTGGTAGCGGATGCGGGAGGATTCAATGATCGACTCCAAAAGCTCAGCCAGCGTCTCCAGCGAGGCGACCGTGCGGTCTGCCAGAACGGCCTTCCAGTAGACTTTCTTGACTCGAACCGTGACACTGAGTTGGACACGGTCAAGCTCCAGAGAGGCGGCGTCCTGACCCAAACGGCCGATTTTCACCCTGAGCGGCCGCTTCCCTGGGAACTCGATAGGTTGTTCAAGGCCGAGGTTGATCTCTGTGGTGTCGGCTGTTTTCAAGCTGAACGGGATTCCCTCGGTGCTCATTCCCAGATGCGGCTCCGGCCGGGCCTCCGATTGGAGTCGGCGACCCTTTGCTTCCTCCAGAGCCTGCCGGGCCCCGATGATCTCCGGATTGTTCTGAAGGGCGGCGGAGACAGCTTCCTGGATCGAGAGGGGCTTCTCCTCTGCCGCCATGGGCTGGAGAAGGACGCTCCACAGCAGAATAAAGGGAATGGCTTTTCTCGGCATATTGAACTCCTCTGATAAAATGGAACGGCGATGCGGTCAGGGAGCGAGGGAGGGTCAGGCCCGGGGGGGATGGAATATGTCGAAGGCCAATAAACGGACCCGCTGATCAGAGGGCGGCGCTTCCGCCGGGAGGGACAACCGTTCGACGGCCGAAAACCCGGCTTCCACAGGGGAATAAACGGCGTGCAGGAAACAGAGACACGCGGTCGTCCGGCAGGAGAGTGTCGACTCCATGGCCTGGGCGGTGTGATCACTGTGGAGAAGGCAGGGGTCGCCGAGAAAATGGACATGAACGAGCATGAGAAGAATGAGCAGACTGAGGCTCGAGCTGACCCGCGTTCTCAGTTGTTTGGACATTTAATGAACTAAACTACAATATCAGGCCACTTTCGTCAACTGCCTCACCCGGCTCGCCTTGGCGGGCGCGTCAGCCCGGCCCCCACGGCGTAAAGGGAGTTTACAGGCTGAAAAGAAACTTTAACTGAAGCCCCTTTGAGCCCGGCGGACGTGCTTCAGCAGGTTTGAGGCGCTTGTGAGGAAGAGGGAGTCCCTGCTGAAGCTATCTATGAGAGAAGAAAAGGCGCATTTTCAAGCCAGGAAGTA
>DAIPLF010000025.1:0-5721 GCA_036769375.1 Candidatus Aminicenantota bacterium
TCCACGATCTCCCAGATCGGCTACATGTTCATCGGCTGCGGAGTCGGCGCCTACGCCGCCGGGATGTTCCACCTCTATACCCACGCTTTTTTCAAGAGCCTCCTGTTCCTGGCCGCGGGCAGCGTGATGCACGCCCTGTCCGGCGAGCTCGATATGCGCAAGATGGGCGGGCTCAGAAAATACCTGCCCCTCACCTACCCGACTTTCCTGGTCGGCGCCATAGCGATCGCCGGTGTTCCCTTCCTCTCGGGATTCTTTTCCAAGGACGCCATCTTGACCCGGGCCTTCGCCCAGGGCCAGTACTTCATCTGGGCGCTGGGCTTGATGGGCGCTGTGCTGACCGCCTTTTACATGTTCCGGCTGGTCTTCCTGACCTTTTTCGGCCAGGAGCGGATAGAGCAGCAGGCCAAGGAGCATCTCCATGAGTCGCCGCGGGTGATGACGGTGCCCCTGGTCATCCTCGCCTTCTTCGCGATCGTCGCGGGCTACGTGGGGCTTCCGGTCGTTTTCGGGGAGAAAGCCAACCTGTTCGGCCGCTTCCTCGAGCCCGTCATCCATCCCGGAAGTGAAGCCCATCTGGGCCTCAGCACAGAGTGGATGCTCATTTTGATTTCTGTAGCTGTGGCCCTTTGCGGAATTTATATCGCTTATGTCTTCTATCTGAAGTCGCCCCAGACGCCCCACCGGGTCGTGGCTCGGTTCCCTTTCCTCTATCGAGTCCTCCATAATAAATATTATGTGGACGAGGCCTACAACGCCGTCTTCGTCAAGCCCCTGGTCAACGGCTCCCGCGCCGTTTACGACCACTTTGACCTGAGGGTCATCGATGGGGCCATCGACGGAACGGCGGCCGCCGCCGGTTTCGCGGGCAAGGCGCTGAGCTGGCTCCAGAGCGGGCTGGTCAAGGACTACGCGCTGGCCTTTCTCCTGGGTGTGGCATTATTCTTGGGGTATCTGTTGTTCTAAAATGAGCTTTCCGATACTCAGTTTCATCACCTTCTTCCCGGTCGCCGGGGCGGTCCTGTTGATCTTCATCGCCAAAGAAAGGGCCAACCTCCATCGATACCTGGCGGTGGCCTTCACGCTGATCACGCTCGCTGCGTCTCTGATTCTCTACTTCCATTTCGACGGCTCCGTCGCCGACCCTCAGTTCGTCGAGAAATCGGGCTGGCTGGGATATGGGATCAATTATCATCTTGGGGTGGACGGCATCAGCCTGTGGCTTGTCCTTCTGACCACTTTTCTGATGCCCATCGCCGTCCTTTCTTCCTGGACCTACATCCAGAAGCGGGTTAAAGAATACCTCATCTTCATGCTTCTCCTCGAGGCCGGGATCATCGGCGTTTTTGTCTCCCTCAACCTTTTCCTCTTCTATGTCTTCTGGGAGGCGATGCTTATCCCCATGTACTTCCTGATCGGCGTTTGGGGCGGGCCGCGACGGGTCTATGCCACCCTGAAGTTCGTCCTCATGACCATGTTCGGCAGCCTCCTCATGCTGGTGGCCATTTTGGTGCTCTATTCTTTTTACTACAGGGCCACCGGCGTTTATTCGCTCGAGATCTTTGATTTCTATAAACTTGTGCTGAACCCCCAGGTCCAGGGTTGGCTTTTCCTGGGTTTCGCCCTGGCCTTTGCCATCAAGGTGCCGATGTTCCCGTTCCACACCTGGCTGCCCGACGCCCACGTCGAAGCGCCCACGGCCGGGTCGGTCATCCTCGCCGCCGTCCTGCTGAAGATGGGGACCTATGGATTCCTGCGGTTCGCTATGCCCCTCTTTCCCGATGCCCTGGAGAAATTCCTGCCGCTCCTCTCCTTACTCGCCCTGATCGGGATCATCTATGGCGGGCTGATGGCCCTTGTCCAGAAGGATATCAAGTCCCTGGTCGCTTACTCGAGCGTCAGCCACATGGGACTCATCATGCTGGCGGTGTTTTCGCTCAACATGGAAGGTGTGGAGGGCGCCATCTACCAGATGCTCAGCCATGGGCTGAGCACGGGAGCGCTCTTCTTGATCGTGGGCATCCTGTACGAGAGGGCCCACACCCGCCTCATCAAGGACTTTGGCGGAGTGAGCAGCCAGATGCCGGTCTTCTCCGTCTTTTTCCTTATCTGCATGCTCTCTTCGGTCGGGCTGCCCGGTCTTAACGGGTTTGTCGGCGAGATCCTCTGCCTTTTCGGCATTTTCAAGTCGAGCCAGCTCCTGGCGATCCTCGCCGCCTCGACGGTCATCCTGGCCGCCGCCTATCTCCTCTGGATGTACCAGAGAGTGATGCATGGTCCGATCGTCAACGCGAAGGTCCGAACTTTCAAGGACATGAACAGAAGGGAATTGGGCTATCTGGTGCCCATCATCATCATGATGTTCTGGATGGGCATCTACCCGCAGACCTTCCTGCGGAAGATGGATGCCTCCGTGGCCCGTCTCCTCGACCGGGTTCACAACCGGGAAAGGATATTTGCCACGGAAACCGGAGGAACAGTCCTAAGGGAGCGTGAGCGCTCTTTGGAGACCAGGCCTGACCTCCTGGCTGAAAAGGCGCTGATCGACCTGGAGGAGAAAGAATAGGGATGAGCAGTCCGGCCGCGTTCCTTCCCCTTCTGGCGGTCGTCGCCGGGGCGCTCGTCGTCCTTCTCCTCGAAGTTTTCTTGCGGAAAGAAAAAAGGGACTATCTCGGCTTCGTCTCGCTGGCTTTTCTTGCGGCGGCGGCCGCCTTGGCTGTTTTGTCCTGGGACAAAGGGCTGAAGTATTTCCAGGGGATGCTCTCCCTCGACAACTTGGCGCTCTGCTTAACCTTGTTTTTTTGCCTGGCCGTCGCCTTCGTCATCCTGCTGAGCCTGAAATACATCAGGCAACAGGAGGCGAATCACGGCGAGATCTTCGCCCTCTTACTTCTGGCTCTCTCCGGACTGATGATCATGACATCGTCCTCAGACCTGCTGGTGATTTTCCTGGGCCTCGAGGTCCTTTCGGTCTCGAGTTATGCTCTGGCGGGGCTGCGGCGGAGAGACGGCAAGTCCGGCGAGGCGGCGCTCAAGTATTTCCTGCTCGGGAGCTTTGCCAGCGCCTTCCTAGTCCTCGGATTGGCTTTTGTCTTCGGGGCTTCCCATTCCACCTTCCTCCCGGAGATCATCGTCCATATGAGAACGGCGGCGGCGCCGTCGGTCATGGGAATTGCGGGCCTAGCGCTTGTCCTGGTCGGTATTGCGTTCAAGGTCGCGGTTGTGCCCTTCCATATGTGGACGCCCGATGTCTATGAAGGCGCCCCGACTCCGGTAACGGCGTTCTTCTCGGTCGGGCCCAAGGCCGCCGGGTTCATCGTGCTGCTGCGGCTTTTCCTGAATTTCTGGGGTGCGGACCAGAGCGGCAGCCTGTTCTTCTGGGCCCTCTGGACGATCAGCGTCCTCACCATGATCGTCGGGAACCTGGCCGCTCTCCGGCAGACCAATGTCAAGAGGATCCTGGCCTACTCTTCGATCGCCCATGCCGGATACCTCCTGGTGGCCATCCTGGCCCGGGATTATTCCAGCCTGGTCTTTTATTTTGCGGCCTACCTCTTCATGAACAGCGGAGCCTTTGCCGCCTTGATCGGTCTGAGCAAAACGGGGACGGAGTACCTCGAACTTGATGATTTTGCGGGCATCGGCTTCCGCTACCCCTGGATCGGCGGAACAATGAGCATCTTCCTCCTGTCACTGGCCGGCTTTCCCCCCACAGCGGGCTTCTTGGCCAAGTTCTATGTCTTCAGTGCAGCCGTTCGGGCCGGCCACATTTCCCTGGCGGTCATCGGCGTCCTGGCGAGCCTCGTCTCCGTCTTTTATTATCTGCGGGTTGTCGTCTATATGTATATGAGGGAGCCCGGGCGAGAAGTCGACATCGAAGTCGACAATCCGGCTCTCTTCCTTGTCCTTTTCCTGTGTCTATTTGGGGTGTTGCAGCTGGGCATTTTCCCGGGGAACATCCTTGTCGTCATCAGGCAAGCGATCTCTTCCCTCCCCGTTTTCTAGCCCTGCTTTGTTCCGCCAGGCGGAAAACCGCCAGAGCGGAAATCTCAAGGAGTTGGATCCATGATAGCAAGGAGATCCCAACGGGCCGCCGTCCTGGCCGTACTGGCGGTTGTCGTCTGCGTTACCTCCATCCAGGCTCAACCTGCGCCCAAGTGGTTCCTCGACTTCGAAACGGGAGCCGTCATCCCCGGGTACTGCGATGTCCGTATTCCGGGAGACAGCGGAACGCTTTTCTCGCTGACCGATGATTTTTCCTCGGACTGGACGCTGTTCATCCGGCTCAGGGCAGGCTTCCGCTTCCACCCCCGGCATACCGTTTTGGCGCTCATGGCCCCTCTAGCCGTGGTCGGCGTGGGCAGCCTGAGCTATCCCCTGGAATTCAACGGTCTGACCTTCCCAGCCAACACGCCCCTAGATTCGGTCTACCGCTTCAATTCCTACCGGCTGAGCTGGCGGTATGGGATAAAAGAGGGCCGGACGCTAAGGATCGGGCTCGGGCTGACTGCTAAGATAAGGGATGCCTCCATTGAGATAAGCGGCGGCGGGTTCACCACTCAGAATTCGAATGTTGGGCTCGTTCCCTTGCTCAATTTTTTCCTGGAATGGAAGTTTTCCCCCGTTCTGAGGCTGCTCCTGGAGGGGGATGCGGCAGCTGCCCCTCAGGGCCGCGCCGAGGATGTCCAGCTCGCCCTTGTCTATCAGAAGAGCGAGAAATGGGCGCTTCGGCTGGGTTACCGCATCCTCGAGGGTGGCGCCGACAATGACAAGGTCTATAATTTCGCCCTCTTCCATTACATCTTGGCCGGCGTGACCGGCTATTTCTAGGGAGTGACAGCGCCCGGTTTCCCGGCGGGGCGTAAAAAAAGATGGGCCCAAAGGAGCCGCGTCCATGAAAAGGCCAAAGACTCTGCAGGTTTCCTGCGTTCAACTCCACTGGGCGAGATCGCTGGAGAAGAACCTGGAGCGGACCCTGAAGTATATAAAGCAGGCGGCGGAGGAAGGCAGCCGTGTAGTCCTCTTCCCCGAAGTCAGCTTGACGGGGTACTATTTTCCTGACGTCCTGAGACTTTCTCCGATGGCAGTGAATGACGCCCTCGTCCAGACCCGCCAGGCGGCAAAAGAGGCAGGCGTCTGGGCCATCGTCGGCACGCTCCGGCGGACGGCGGATCGCTTCCTTAACTTGGCTCATGTGATCTCGCCGAGCGGAGCGATAGTCCATGAGTATGCCAAGGTCCATTTGGCGGGGAGGGACGAAAAGAGATACTGCCGGGCCGGCAGCAACCTTTCCCTTTTCAAGATAGACGGCGTCCTTTGTACCCTGGCCATCTGCCGTGACGGCCGTCACCCGGAGGTCTACAGGCTTCCCGCGATGTTGGGGGCCCGGGTGCTTTTCCATCCGTCTTGCAGCTCGGATGAAATCGAAGCCGTCGCCTGGAAACGGATCGCCGGGCGGGCCCAGCAGCCGGCCGGGCCGACGACTCGGATCTTCCATTGCGTCGCCAACACGATCGGACAGTCGCCGGACGGCCGGCAGACCTCGAGCGGCCAGTCCTTCATCCGCGATCCCGATGGGTTACCGCTTGCCGAAACGGGATTCTACCAGGAAGAAATGATCACCGCTGTGCTCGACCTCGAGCAGGCGGATAGACGCTATGCACTGGACAGCCTGAGCAGCCCCCGTTTCCTGAAGCCCCATTGGCAGAGGATGCTCAAAGC
>DAIPLF010000025.1:5821-11606 GCA_036769375.1 Candidatus Aminicenantota bacterium
GCGCTCGGCTTGGTCCCTGCTTCTGGGCGGCGTGACCGCCGTCCTGCCCCTCTTCCTCATCCCGTTCGCCCTCACCGGTGGTCAGGTGGTTTTCAAGCATCCCCTGGTCCTGGGTCTTGATTTCGCGCTCATCATCGATCCCCTCTCCATCTTCATGTCGATCGTCTCTTCTTTCGTCGGGTTCCTGATCATCCTCTATTCGCTCGGCTACATCGGCCACGAGGAAAATCAGAACGAATACTACTTGATGGTCGTCCTGTTCATCGGCGCGATGATGGGGCTCGTCTTTTCCTCGAACCTCATCTTCATGTACCTGTTCTGGGAGATCATCGCCATCGCCTGCTGGCGGCTGATCGGTTTTTACCGGGTCAAGGAACACGTCATCAAGGCGGACAAGGCCTTCTTGGTGACGTTCTTCGGCGCCGTGGTCATGCTCCTCGGTTTCGTCCAGATCTATGGAAGCACCGGGAGCTTCGACTTGATGGATATGCGGGGAACTTTGATCCCCGGCTCGGCCGTTCTGCTCATCCTCTTCGGCATGTTCTCCAAATCGGCCACCGTCCCGCTTCACACTTGGCTTCCTGACGCCGGCGTTGCCCCGACCACCGTCACGGCTTTGCTGCATGCGGCCGTCCTGGTCAAGATCGGCGTCTACGCTTATGCCCGTATTTTTCTCTTCACCTTTGATATCCCGCCCGGCTGGAAGGAAGCGATCCCCTGGATCGCCGTTGCTTCGAGCCTCATCGCCGCGGCTGCGGCCACGGTCGAGACCGACTTTAAGCGCATCCTTGCCTACTCGACGGTCAGCCAGATCGGGTACATCTTCCTGGGTTTCAGCGTGGCGACGCCGGAGGGGATCTCGGGCTCGCTCCTCTTCATCCTGATGCACGGCCTGGCCAAGGCCGGACTCTTCCTCTGCGCCGGGATCGTCATCCATGCGACCCACAAACGGGACATCCGCGAGATGGGCGGGTTGATCAAGACGATGCCCTTGACGGCCGTGTCCTTCCTTGCCTGCGCTTTCTCCGTCATCGGCATCCCGCCCTTCGGCGGCTTCTTCTCCAAGTTTCTGGTCATCGTCGGGACCGTCAAGGCGGGTGCCATCTGGGCGGCGGCTGTCGCTTTGTTTACCGCCGTCCTGACGATGTTCTACCTTTTGAAGGTCTTCAGTCAGGTCTTTTTGGGCGAGGCCAAGGCGCCTGCGCCCGAGGGCACGCGGTCCATGGTCTTTGTCGTCACCCTTCTGGCCGTGCTCTCGCTCGCCGCCGGGATATTGGTTGCCTATCCCATGAAGCTGGCTGAGGTGGCGACGGCCGGCATCAGCTGGTGGCTGAAATGACCGCTCCCATGTTGCTTGTGCCGATCCTTCTTCCCGTGGCGATCGCCCTGATCGCCATCCTGATTCCGTCCCGGGTCAAATATGTCCGCGAGGTCATCTCCGTCCTCGGCTCGATCGCCCTCCTCTATTTCGCCTACAGCTTCTTCACGATCAAAAACCTGACCTGGAAAGTATCTTGGATGGGGAACGGGGTGGACTTCGACCTCCGGCTCTATCATTTCAGCGCCTTCATCCTGCTGGGGCTGGCGGGGTTCCTGTTCCTGATCACGCTCTATTCGACGGTCAAGATGAAAAACGTCCCGCGGGTGCGGGAATATTACGCTTACGTCTTCCTGACGGCGGCCTTCGCCAACGGCGCCGTCCTCAGCAACAACTTTGTGCCGCTCATCTTCTTCTGGGAAGGCCTGCTGCTGACTCTGTACGGCCTGATCACTATCGGCGGCAAGGATTCGAACCGGACGGCGGTCAAGAGTTTTATCCTCGGCGGGTTCTGCGATTTCTCCATGATCCTGGGCGTGGCCATCCTTTGGAAGATCACGGGAACGCTGACTCTCTCCGAGATCTCGGTCAAACCAGAGGGGCTGGCGGCCCTGAGCTTTATCCTGATGGTCGTCGGGGCCATCGGCAAAGCGGGAGCGATGCCTTTTCACACCTGGATCCCGGACGCTGCTATCGACGCCCCCGTCACGGTCATGGCCTTCATCCCGGCCGCCCTGGAAAAGCTCCTGGGGATCTATTTCCTGGCCAGGATAACGCTGGATTTTTTCCAGCTGGAAAAGAACTCCACCCTGGCCATCGTCCTCATGACCATCGGCGCCGCCACGATCGTCCTGGCCGTGTTCATGGCCCTCATCCAGAAGGACTTCAAGCGGCTCCTTTCCTACCACGCCGTGAGCCAGGTGGGCTACATGATCTTGGGCATCGGAACTGCCGTCCCGATCGGCATCGCCGGCGGGATCTTCCACATGATCAACCACGCCATGTATAAGTGCGGGCTGTTCCTGAGCTCGGGAAGCGTCGAGCACCGTTGCGGGACGACCGAGCTCAAGAAGCTCGGCGGGCTGCGGCGGGAAATGCCGCTCACCGCCTTCGGGTTTGCGGTCTGCGCCCTGGCCATCTCCGGGGTCTGGCCGCTCAATGGCTTCATTTCCAAGGAGATGGTCTTCCATGGAGCGGTCGAAACCGGATACATCATCTTCGCCATCGCTGCCTGGGTCGGGGCCATACTCACCTTCGCCTCGTTCCTTAAAGCCGGACACTCTGTCTTCCTGGGTCCGCGGAGCCAGGAAGTCCCTGCCGTCAAAGAGAGTGAGAGCCCGGTGTTCATTCCTATCCTGACCTTGGCCGGCCTCTGCATCCTGTTCGGCGTCTACAACAAGCTGCCTCTCAAAGGCCTCATAGAACCCATCCTGGAGGGGCATGTCGAGCCGGGTGAACACCTCGATTTCTCGAGCCACGCTTTGGCCCTTTTCAACCCCATCGCCCTGATCTCTGTGGGCTGCCTGGTCATCGCCCTGCTGCTTCATCTTTATGGCTGGAAGAAGTCCGGCGAGAAGGCCTATCTCGCCTCCGAACCGGTCCATAAATTCCCGGTCATCAAGCAGATCTATGACCTGGCCGAGAAGCGCATTTTCGATATTTACGAGCAGGGCATCCGCTTCCTCAAATGGCTTTCAACTGTGCTCTTTAAGCTCATTGACCGGCCAATAGATGCCTTCTATGAAAAGGGCGTCACGGCCGTGGGGAGGGCCTTCACCGGCCTTCTAAGGGCCGCTCATACCGGCCATTATGCGAATTACCTGGCCTGGTCCATCGGCGGGCTTTTAGCCATCGCCTGGATCATCGGCGTGCTCTTGAGATAGAGGAGGAGCTTTGGCTTTTCTTTTCGTCGCGCTGCCGCTCTTGGTCGCGGGGATCCTCCCGCTCGTCGGGAAGATATCCAAGAAGGTCCTGCCCGACCTATTGGCCAATTCCGTTTTCATCATCCTCCTGGCTCTGGTCTTTTTCGAGGGCCGCGGGCTCGCCGGGCGGGAAGCGGCCATTCTGCAGCTTTCCTGGCTGGGTGAGCCCCTGAATATCAGGCTGATGCTGGACGGGTTCAGCCTGTTCATGCTGTTCGCCGTCTCCCTGGTGGGTTTCGCGATCTCGCTGTTCTCGGTCGATTATATGGACCATTATGGTTCCAAGGCGAATTTTTATGCCCTTTTCCTGGTCATGACCGCCGGAATGAACGGCCTTCTCCTGGTGACCGACCTTTTCCAGATCTACATCTTCCTCGAGGTCGCCGCAGTTGCCTCGTATGCCCTCGTCGCCTTCGGGCTCGGACAGGATGAGCTGGAGGCCTCGTTCAAGTACCTCATGCTCTCGGCCGTCGCCTCGGCGTTCCTTCTGGCGGGCATCGTCATCATTTTTGGCGTCACCGGAGGTCTGGATTTTGAGACGGTCTCCCAGGGTCTCCGCTCCCTGGATGCCCGATACGTGGTCGGTGTGTGCGCGGCCCTGTTCATCCTGGGGTTCGGCCTCAAGGCGGCCCTTGTCCCCTTCCATGCCTGGCTGCCTGATGCCCATCCTTCGGCCCCGGCGCCCATTTCGGCCGCTCTTTCCGGTCTGCTCATCAAGGTGTCGGGTGTCTATGCCCTGACCCGGGTTTTCCTCAATGTCTTCGGATTGACACCGGCGCTTTCGACCGTCCTGATGTACCTCGGCGTCATCTCCATGGTCGTCGCCGCTTTTCTGGCCCTGGGGCAGACCGATATCAAGAGAATGCTGGCCTATTCATCGATCAGCCAGGTCGGCTACATCGTTCTGGGCATAGGCCTGGGCACGCCGCTGGGCATTCTGGGCGGACTCTTTCATCTCTTCAATCACGCCTTGGCCAAGAGCCTCCTCTTCTTGAATTCGGGCTCGCTCCAAATGTCTACCGGAACCCGCAACCTCGATGAGATGGGCGGCCTGGGGAAAAGGATGCCTGTGACGGCCGGGACGTCGCTCGTCGGATCCCTTTCCATTGCCGGCGTGCCTCCGCTCAACGGCTTCTGGAGCAAACTGATCATCATCGTGGCGCTCATCCAGGCCGATCAGTGGGCCTTTGCCCTCATCGCTGTCCTGGCGAGCGTGCTGACGCTTTGGTACTATCTGCTCATCCAGCGTAAGGCGTTTTTCGGCAAGCTCAATGAGAGATGGAGCGCGGTTAAAGAAGCGCCCTTTTGGATGACCGTTTCTACGGTTTTCCTGGCGCTCCTGTGCATCGCCACGGGAATATTCTTTGCTGGGGCCGTCAACTCGTGGATCCGGCCGGCGGCCGACGCGCTGGTCAAGGGGGCCCAAACGATGCTCGGCCCATTAGGATTTTAAGCGATGATATTGGAAATTGTCCTCCTTTGCGGCCTGGTGCTGTTTTCTGTGGCCGCCGTCCTCTTCCGGGACCTCCTTAAAGCGGCCATCTCCCTGGCGGTCGCCTCTCTGCTTTTGGGGATCATCTTCTTCCTGATGAAGGCACCGTATATCGGAGCCTTTGAGATCTCGGTCGTGGCCGGGTTGATCACCGTCCTCTTCATCGTCACGATCGCCCTGACCAAGACCGGCGGGGATGTCCGCGAATCCAAGGCCGCGTCCTGGATCTTCCCGCTCTTCTTCGTCGTTTTCCTGGCCCTGGATTTCTTCGTCATGAGGGGCCTCATGGGCAAGATCCCTGCCCTGCAGGGGACGCCGGAGCAGGGCGCTTTCGGAGAGGTGCTCTGGAAGCTGCGAACATTCGACCTGGTGGGCCAGATTGGCGTGATCTTCGCCGGCGTCCTGGCCGTGCTGGCGCTTTTCCGCAAGAGAGATAAGGATGAGTAACATCTGGCTTCTTTACTCGGGCTTTGCCGCCGTCCTGGTGTTCGTCGGGCTTTATTGCCTGCTGTCCATGCGCAACCTGATCAAGCTCTTCATCGGCATCGAGGTGATCAGCAAAGGGATCAGCCTGGCGCTGGTCGCCACGGGCTTCGCCAAGGATCATATCCTCATCGCCCAAGCCCTCGCTGTTACGTTCATCGTCATCGAAGTCAGCGTCGTCGCCACGGCCCTGGCCATCATCATCAACACCTATCGTCATACCGGGAGCCTGGACGTCCGCCGGCTGACCAAACTCAAAGGTTAAAGCATGAGCCGAATTGATTTCCTGATCTCCCCGCCGGTGGCCTTCCTGGTTTTTCTCCTCATCGGATATCTTGTTTATGTGCTGGGCGGCCGGCTCGCCCCCAAGTTGAAGAAGGAAGGGGGGAAGCTGTCCACCTATGCCTGCGGTGAGGACATCCCGGGAGTGAAGCTCCAGTTCGGCTACCGGCTGTTCTTCTTCATCGCCCTTTTCTTCACCATGATGCACGTGGCGGCCTTGGTCATCGCCACCATCCCGGGCGGAAAGATCGTCTTTTTTGGTATCATATACTTGCTGATGATCTTCCT
>DAIPLF010000323.1:0-3170 GCA_036769375.1 Candidatus Aminicenantota bacterium
GGAAAGACCTTGACCCTTTTCAGGAAGCCTTCGCCGAGACTCTCGGTGGTCATCCCGGGGACCTGGTTGACGGCGATGTGGACGATCCGCCTCTCATAGGGGTTCATCGGGTCCAAAACTTCATTTTTCCCCGTCTCGTTGACCTGATGGGCAACCTGCTGGGCATATTCGCGCAGCCTTTTTTCTTTCCTCCGCCGGTAAAATTCACAGTCCACCTGGACCTTGTGGGGAGAGACCTTGTTGAGGATGTGCTGAAAGGCCAGGAGCAGGGAGGCGTCTTTGTGCAGGAGCAGACTCTTGTCCTCGCCTTCAAAAATCACGAAGACCGACTCGTTTTTCTTCTTGACCTCATACGTCAGTTCCAGGGGAAAATGGGGGAGGAGGCTGTCCAAAAAGCTGGTGACGGGATTGGTATCCACTTCCTTTTTCGGCCAGGCCCGGATGACGATCTCCTTGCCTCGCATCCCGAAGAGCCTGGTCTTCTCGGTGACGATCTCATAGTTGAATTTTTCCCTGGGGATCTTGAGCACGTGCTCAGCGTGTCCCAGGGCTTCGTCTAGGTTCTTGCCCTTGAACTCCTGTTCCGGCTCACTTTTTTCGTTGTCCATGAGTCTCTCTCTTTTTCTTGGCCATCATCCGGTTCATGATGTACTGCTGGCCGATCTGAAGGACGTTATTGGTCAGCCAGTAAAGGACCAGCCCGCTCTGGAAATTCATAAAAAACACGGTCATGACGACGGGCATGATCAGCATCATCTTCGCCTGAGCTGGGTCGGCCGAAGTCGGCGTCATCTTCTGGCTGATGAACTGGGTGGCTCCCATCAGGATCGGCGTCACATAATACGGATCGTGGACGGACAGGTCCCTGATCCAAAGGACGAACGGGCTGTGACGGAATTCGATGGCCACCACCAGCATCCGGAAGAACCCCCAGAAGACGGGGATCTGGATGAGGATGGGGAGGCACCCTCCGGCCGGGTTGATGCCGTGCTCTTTGTAGAGCTTCATCATCTCTTCGTTCATCTGGCGGCGCTGGCCGATATCCTGTTTGACCTTCTTATACTTGGCCCGGAGGGCTTTAATCTTCGGTTGGAGCTCCTGCATCTTGGCCATCGATTTGGTGGAGCTGTAGGTCAGCGGGAAGAAAACGATCTTGATCAGGAAAGTCAGGATGATGATGGCAAAACCCCAATTGGGGATAAATCGATGGATGGCCTTGATCGAAATGAGGAGGATCTCTGCGATCGCGCCGAAAAACCCGAAGTTGATGATCTTCTTGGCTTCGTATCCGAAAGCACGGAGGCGGTCGAATTCCTTGGGGCCGAGATAGGCCTTTTGCGGAACACTAACGGAGAGAAAGAAATCCGCCGTTTTTTCAGCCCTAAGCACTCTTAAGAACTGGGCCGTCCCTTGCTGCGGCTGGGTGATGAAGAGGGCGGTCATATAATTGTCTTCGTAGCCGGCCCAGTTGGCGAAGTTGAAGGCGCTGGCCTCGGGATTGTATTTCCGCTCGTTGACCCGGTAAACCTTGTTGGCCGCAAGGACGGCGATGCCGCTCCCGATACCGAACTGCTGCCTCTTTGTGGTGACCACCGGGTTGCCGATCCCCGGACCCCAGATAACCCGGGGCTCGACCTTGCGGCCCTCCTTCCAGACGCTCATCCGGACTTCAAAATCGTAGGCCCCCCCGGTGAAGATAAAGGCTTTCTCGATTTTTACAGTATTCCCATCGGAATAATAGAATTTGAGCTCTCCCGTCTGACCGTCTTGGAGTTCGAGGCGGGAGACCGAGGGCAGGAAAAGGCTGCCGTTGGCCACCCGGTCAAGCTCGGCGTCCTGGGTTTCGAGGAAGAAGGGGAACGTTCCGACCTCTGCCGCCCGTCTGGAAACCAGTTCCAGCCCTTCCTTGCTCTCGTCCAGATGCGGCTTCAGCTTCCAGCTGCGCAGCGATGCTCCCCGATTGCTCCAGACAGCCTGGTACAGCGACGTGTCGACGAGGACCTGCTGCTCGGCTCCGCCTTCCGCTTGTTCAAAGGCCTGGGCCTCCGCGGGGCGGGCCTCTGCTGGGACCGGAGGCTCGGCCGCCTTTGGCTCGGGCGCGGCCGGCTGAACGGGGACCTGGGTCTGGGCCTGCGGCTGCGGTTCGGGAGGCGTCTGGGGCTTATTTTTTATGAACACCATCTGGTAAAGCGCCAGCACCAGGAAAGAAAGGACGATGGCCAGGATCAGTCGTTTTTCCATTATTCAGACCTCTTAAGGAACGCGATCGACCCCACCCGGATGAAAGGGATGGCATCGGAGAAGCCGCCTGCCGCCGAGCGAAATGCCCTTGAGAAGGCCGTATTTGTCGATCGCCTCCCGTGTATACTCCGAACAGCTGGGGACGTACCGGCACTGTCCGCCGAGAAACGGCGAAAGCACCAGCTGGTACAGCCGGATGGCCAGCATTGCCGCCTGTTTCATCGCGTCCGCTTTTTCTCGAAGACCTTTCTTACGGCCTGAAGGTATTGCTCTTCAACCTCCGCCCAAGTGGCGTCTCTTATGGCCGCTGAGGCCACGAGAAGAAGATCGACCGGATAGGCAAGCAAATCCTTGTTCCTCCGGAAGAGCTCTCTCATCCAGCGCTTAGCTCTATTCCGGGCAACGGCATTCCCGACCTTCCGGGAGGCGACAACACCCGCCCGCGAATAGGTCAAAGCATTAGAGAGGCCGATGAGGTTGAAATACTTGCTCTTGTATCGGTAACCTTTTTTATAGAGGATTAAGAAATCTTTCTTTTTTCTAATCCTCTCTCGAGGACTAAGGCTTTCCGCCATCAAACGGCAAGTCTTTTTCTGCCCTTCTGCCGTCGGTTCTTGATGACCTTTTGGCCCCCCTTGGTTTTCATCCGGACTCGAAAACCGTGCGTCTTCTTCCGCTTTCTGACATTGGGTCTGAACGTCGGCTTCATGGCTTCAACTCATTTCAAGAAAACAATCTTAATCGAGCGCTGGGCGTCTGTCAAGATGAAGTTGACGAGAGGCTCCTCGTGGCTCGTCATGGGGTCTTCCCCTCCGGGTTGACTACCAGGGGAGATTGAGCTATAATCTGGGCAATGGATTTATTCAAGATTGGGGATAGGATCATCTATCCCAATCAGGGCCTGGCGATCATCGAAGGCATCCAGCAGG
>DAIPLF010000026.1:0-4913 GCA_036769375.1 Candidatus Aminicenantota bacterium
GGGTTCCAGTCCTTGATCCGAAGATAGAGTTCCAGGGCCTTTCGCCGGTCGCCGTTATCCTCATGAACAGAGGCCAATTCATAGAGAACGGCGAAGTGCTCACTTGAGCCCGCCGGCACCAGCGCCAGGCTCTTTTCCAGCCAGTTCAGGGCCTCCATATAGTTGTTGTTCTGCTTGTACGCCTTGCTGATAATGCTGGCGCACTCAAGCGCCCTCCCCGGATCTTCCGAGGCCAGCAGGAATTCCTCGATGGCCTCGTCGACGAGGCCTTGCTCCAAGTAGGCCAAACCGAGGTTGAAGCGCGTCTCGTAATCCTTGGTATCGATCTTCTTGCGGACCTGCTCCTGGAACGTGCTGACGATTTCGCTCAACTCTTTCTCCAGGATAGAGATATCCCCGCGGAGCTGCTGGGCAAAGACGCCCTGGAGCATGTCCTGCTCATCCTCGATCTTCTGACTGAGGTCGTAGAACTTGGTCGCCTCGACCTCCTCAGCCGGGAGGGGGCGGATCTCGGTACCGGCGAACAAGTCCGCCGAGGTGATCCGTTTCCCCGCGCTCGCTTCATCCTCGATCGCCGAGAGAGTCGTCCGGGACAGGTCAGGCTTCGCCTCGATCTCGGCTTCGATATCCTGGATCTTGCCCACGGCGCCGGCGATCTCTTCGGTCCTGATCCGGGCTTTGACCGCTTCAAGGGCCGCAATCTTCTCCTCGATCTTGGGCGAGTGAGGGAAACGGAGGTCCAGGTTCTCCAGGATGCGGCGGGCATTGCGGACCAGCCCCTGGTTGACGTAGAGATCCACCCGGGACAGGAGAAGGTCGATATCCTCTTCCTCCGCTTCGATGGCCGAAAGCGTGTCCGCCTCTCCTGTCTTTTCATCGACGAAACCCAACTCTTTCCTGAGTTCCCGGTACTCGCGATTGAGATCTTTGTCCCTGGGGCGAAGCTCCAGAAGCTCGGCCAAGGCGACAAAGACCTTTTCGGTCAAGCCCTTGGCCCGGGCCTCCTCCAGGATGACCCTGTTCACGACCTCAAGGTGACTCTTATGATTCTTGGCTTTATAGATCGCCGCCAGCTTTTCCAGAGCCGGAACGTAAAGATGCTCGCCGCTGAGGACGATGCCGAGAAGCCCGATGGCCGTGTCTTCTTTCTGCTTTTTGAGCATGCCTGCAATGAGAGGGTCATAGAGCTCGTAGGCCTTATCCGTCCTGCCCTGAAGGACATAGACCTTGCCGAACTTGATCCGCGCCCGGGTCTCATTGGGATGCACGGCGACGATCCGGGAAAAAATGGCTTCGGCCTTGCCGAGGTCCCGCTCCTCGAGATAAAGAGTCCCCAGAAGCGTCTGGAAATGCACGTTGTCCTCATCTTTCCTGAGGATCTCCCCGACTAATTCGAGGGCTTGCTTGCGGCGGTTGCGTCTCTTGAGGATCTCGACCAGGTTCGTCATGGTCCGCTGGTCGTCTGCCTTCAATTGGCGGGCCTGCTCGATGACCTTCTCGGCCTTGTCAGGATCATTCTGCCTCAGGTGGATCTCGGCGGCGTCATTGAACTGGACGACGGCTTCGTCGATAAACCCCTCTTGACGGAGCAGCTCGGCCAGGCTGAGCTTGTAGGGGATATTGTCCTTTTCCAGCCTGATCAGCTTGTTGTAGAGGAACATGAGTTCCTTGACCCGCTTTTCAAGGCGCAAGGTATGCTCCGCCTTCAGGTACTCCTGCCGGGCCTCCTCGACAAATCCCTGGGAGTTGAGCAGATCGCCCAGCCGGACGACCATGATCATATTCTCGGGATCGATCTTGGTGATCTTCTTGTAGATCGCCAGCGCCTGCGAATAGTAGCTCTTGGATTCGTAGTATCCGGCGACGGCATGGAAAGCCTTGACCGCCTCCCCCGTCCGGCCCAGCTGGAGGTAGAGGTCGCCAATGATATTGTTGATGCTCAAGTCGGGCGCATCGCCGGAAAGGAGCTTCTTGTATTCGGCGATGGCCTCTTCGGTCCGCCCCGCCTTGACCTGACGCTCGGCCAGCTCAAGGATTCGTGCCTTGTCGAACTTATCTTTCATGCCCAGCCGGCTTTCCCTTCGAGGTCAAAAGTGAGCCGATGGAGCGGCGTCGGTCCTTTCTCCCGGAGAGCCCGGTAATGTTCTCTCGTCCCATAGCCCTTGTTCCTGGCAAGATGGTAACCCGTGAAGAAATCCTCCAGCCGACGCATGATCTCATCGCGGACCACCTTGGCCACGATCGAGGCGGCGGCGACAGACAGGCTCTTGCCGTCACCCCCGGGGATCCCGAGCTGCGGACAACTGAATCCGCACTCCCGGCTCTTGTATCCGTCGACAAGGAGGAAGTCCGGCCTCAGGGCAAGACCGGCGACCGCCCGTCTCATGGCCTCGAGCGAGGCCCAGTAGATGTTCTTCTCATCGATTTCCCGGTTGGTCGCCAGGCCTACGGCGACCGCCTCCGCCTCAGTCAGGATCGAGCGCGCCAGCATTCTTCTCTTCGGAGGCGCGATGAGCTTGGAATCATTGACCCCTTTTAGCCATCCCCTGACCGGCCTGGAGATCCAGGAGGAAGGGAAAACCACGGCCGCAGCCACCACCGGTCCGAAGAGCGCTCCCCGGCCGGCTTCATCGACGCCCGCTATTGTCTGAATATCCGGGCTCAGGATCTTTTTCTCGATCTTGAAATCCGCCATTTCTTCTCGGCAACGCGAGGAATGGCCCGCCCCGATATCCCGCTATCTGACTTCCCTGAGCTTGGCGGCCTTTCCCTTGAGATCGCGCAGGTAATAGAGTTTAGCCCTCCTCACCCTCCCCTTTTTGACGATCTCGACCTTCCTGACGCTCCTGGCATGGAGAGGAAAGATCCTTTCCACTCCAATGCCGAAGGAGACCTTCCGCACCGTGAATGAGGCCCCGAGTCCGCTTCCTCTTTTAGAGATCACGTCTCCCCTGAAGACCTGGATACGCTCTTTATCTCCCTCTTTAATGATCACGTGGACCTTGACAGTATCTCCTACATCGAACGGCTCGAGGTCGGTCTTCAGTTCTTTCTTTTCAGTCAAATCAATCAGGCTCATGGTCTTTTCCTTTCCTGAGCGCCGACTCCAAACCCTTTCGGTTGACTGGAGCGCGCTTCTTCTTGGCCAGGAGGTCAGGCCGAGCTCCCCTGGTTTTTTCCAGGGCCTCCCGACGACGCCAGTCGCCAATTCTAGCATGATTTCCCGAGAAAAGCACCTGGGGCACCTTCATTCCCCGAAAATCCCGGGGCCGGGTGTAGTGCGGAAAATCGAGAAGGCCATGGGCAAAGGAGTCCTGAAGGACCGATTCCTTTTTGCCCACGACTCCGGGGATGAAGCGGGAAACGGCATCCATGACCACCCAGGCGGCCGGCTCACCGCCGGTGAGAACATAGTCGCCGATGGATATCTCGCCGTCCACCAGGTAACGACCGACCCGTTCATCGACGCCCTCATAGCGGCCGCAGATCAGGATGACCTGCGGGATTCGCGATAGCTTTCGGGCAAGCGAGGAATCGAGACGCGTTCCCTGCGGAGATAGGAGGAAGACGCGGCTCCGCTTGTTTTTGCGGACAGCCTCCACGGCCTCGAAGACGGGCTCGGGCTTGAGGACCATTCCCTCCCCGCCGCCAAAGGGCCGGTCGTCCACCTGCCTGTGTTTATCGTGGGTGTAATCCCTAAGGTCGTGGACGAAGACCTGGAGAGGCCCTTTTTCCAGCGCCTTCTTGGCCACCCCCCCGGAGAAAAAGCCGGCGAACATCTCGGGAAAGATGGTGATAACGTCAAATCTCATTCAAGTCCAGCAACCCCTCGGGCGGGTCGATGAGGATCCTCTTCGCGGCCACATCCACTTCGACGCAGATCGACTCGTGGAACGGGATGAGGATCTCTTTCCCCTCCCGCTCGAGCACGAGCAGGTCGCCCGGGCCCGCGGAGAGCACATCCATGACCCGGCC
Source organism: Candidatus Aminicenantota bacterium (assembly GCA_036769375.1). Classification (GTDB taxonomy): domain Bacteria; phylum Acidobacteriota; class Aminicenantia; order Aminicenantales; family UBA8522; genus UBA8522. The sequence goes on from DAIPLF010000026.1 coordinate 3,976, forward strand.
GGCGATTCTTCCCTGTCTGTCCAGGACCGAGCAGCCGATGAGCTGGAAAAGGAAGAACTCATCCTTATCCGGTTCCTTGAGGCACTCCTCGGGGATCAAAACGTCCAGCCCGGCCAAACGGTCGGCCGCAGAAAGCGTCTCCACCCCCGTGATCTTGAGGTCGAAATCCTTTCCCCTGGAAACCAAGGACTCAACTGCATATTCCTTGATATCCCCCTCTTTCCCTATGAAAACGCGGCTAAGGTCGGTGCAATCTGCCGGCGTTATATGGAAGAACCTGACTCTGAGCTGTCCTTCTTGGCCTTGGCTTCTCAGTATCCGGGCAACGGTTATCAACTATGGCTTTTCGATGATCTCGAGGTTGAATCTCCTCTTCAGTTTCATCCCTGCGGCACCCAGGATGATCCGAATGGCCCGGGCTGTCCGTCCCTGTTTTCCGATGACCTTCCCCAGGTCCTCCGGAGCCACTTTGAGCTCCAGAATGGTGGTCTGTTCACCTTCCAGCTGGGAAACCTGAACTTTCTCCGGGTTGTCGACGAGCGCTTTGGCGATCAATTCAACGAGTTCCTTCACCGTGACCTCCTTAAGGCAAAGAATGTTTAATCGGAAACTTCTTTCCGCCGGGAAGCTCTATCCAGGAGAGATTGAACGGTTGGCGACGGCCGGGCGCCCTTCGCCAGCCAGGACTTGGCCTTTTCGAGGTCGATCTGGAACTCGACCGGGTCACTCAAGGGGTTGTAGTTGCCTATGAAGTCTTTAGCCCGGCTCTGCCGGGAGCTCCGTGATTCCATCACGACGATCCGATAAAAGGGCTTCTTGGCCGCGCCGAAACGCATCAATCGCATGCTAAGCATTGGTCACCACTACCTGTAAAATGATTACAAATCATAGCGAAAATCCCCCCTGAAGTCAACCGGAATCAAAGTTTTAGGCCGCCG
>DAIPLF010000026.1:5013-11417 GCA_036769375.1 Candidatus Aminicenantota bacterium
GCGGGCCGGCAGAGAGGGGGCCAGCGGATACTTCACGGGCAACCGCGATCTTCCCTGGTGGGCGATCGGACTGTCCAACACGGCCACCTACCAATCAGGGAACGGCGCCTTTGTCATGCTCGTCCTGGTTTTCGGACTCGCCGGGAACTGGATGTGGTGGGCCTCCTGGGTCATTTGGATGCCCCTTGTGGCCATCGTCTGGGCGGCGATGTGGCGCCGGATGAGGATTGTGACCACAGCCGAGCTCATCACCCTCCGCTACGGAGGCCGGCCGGCCCTCCTGGCGCGCAGGGTCTATGCCCTTCTCGGTCTCTGCTATGCCGTCATCATCATCAGCTACATCACGGGATTCTTCGCCAAGACGGTCGCGCCCCTGATCCCCATCAGCGAGGCGCAAATCCTGCTCATTTTCGGCGGGGTTACCGCGGTTTATACCGTTTTTGGCGGACTGATCGGAGTCGTCTTCACGGATGTCATCCAGTTCTTTATCCTCTTCCTCGGCAATTTCGTTTTTCTTCTTCTCGCCATTCCCCAGCACGGCGGCTGGCAGGAGATCACGGCCAGGGCGCAGCTCCAGCGGCCGGAGGCCCTCCAGCAGTTCCCTCCGACCAGCCTGATCCCCGCCCTCACAGTCGCGATGCTCGTTCTCCAAGGCTTTTTCTTCGCCGGGTCGCCCACGGCCGGAGAAGGCATGACGGCCCAGCGATTCATGGGCGCCAGGAATGAGCGCCACGCCATAGGCGGCCAGCTCTTCAACTCTTTTTTGGCACTCTCCCTAAGGACCATCCCCCTCATCGGGCTCGGGCTGGTGGCTCTTTCTCTTTTCTGGACCAAAGACCTGATCGGCCAGGTCGGAAGCGCGCCTCCGGGTTTCCGGCTTCTCCAGGACCCGGCCTACGCCTGGGGGGAGCTCGTCAGGATTTCGCGGCTTCCCGCCGGTTTCAAGGGTGTCCTCGTGGCTGCGGAAGCCGCCGCCTTCATGTCCACGCTGAGCGCCTTGATCAACTGGGGTTCGAGCTTCGTCATCAATGACTTTTACCGGCCGCTCCGGCCCGACGCTTCGCCGAAAGCTCAGGTCGTGGTCAGCCGCCTAGCAACACTTCTCCTTTTTCTGCTGGCCGCGTTTGTCGCGATCTTCTATGTCAAGGGGATGGTGAGCTGGTTCCTGTTCATCAACTCCGTCATGGTCATCTTCATCCTTCCTCTCTCCTGGCTGCGGTTCTTCTGGTGGCGGTTCAACGTCTGGGGTGAGCTGGCCGCGATCATCCTGGGGCTCCCTCTCTCTATCCTTTTCTGGTTCATCCTCGGCTTCGAGCAGCGGCCTTTTTGGCAGAGCACCGGTTTTCTCTTTATTTTGAGTGTCACTCTCCTGATCGCAGTTTCACTGCTGACAAGGCCCGAGTCTGAAGAAACTCTGGTGCGCTTCTATGAGCGCTGTCGGCCGCCAGGGATATGGAGAACGATCCGGCGAAAAGCCGCTCCTTCTGAAGAAGGTGAGCCGCCCATCGGCCGGCTCGCGGTCAACTGTCTCCTTGGTATCGCCTTCTGTCTGGGGCTCGTGATCATGACCAACTCTCTGTTCGCCTCGGACTGGGTGTTATTTGCTGCCGGCGCATTGGGCTTCGGCCTGTTTGGGTACTGGTTAATTAAAAGGATATTCGTGGAGAGGGATGTCCCTTCCAGGTAACGGATGATTTGATATCCGCCCATGCCCTAATCTATAATCCCTTATCCGAGGACGAGGCATCTTTTCTGCCTAAGGTCAAAGGAGGAACCAAATGAAAAAGATCTTCTTGATAACCCTGATCGGCGCGATCTTCATCATCCTGAGCGCGGCAGCAGAGGCCAAGCCGATCCTGGCCCAGAAGCCAGCCCTCAGCCGAACGCAGGTTGTTTTTACTTACGCCGGTGACCTCTGGAGAGTCCCCCGAGATGGAGGGGCGGCTCAGAGACTGACCTCCGGCCCGGGAGTGGAGACCAACCCCGTTTTCTCCCCGGACGGCTCCATGATCGCCTTCACCGGCGAATACGACGGCAACGTGGATGTTTTTATCATGTCTTCGGAAGGCGGTGAACCCCGGCGTCTGACCTGGCATCCCTCTCCAGACACCGCCCTGGGATGGACACCAGACGGGAAGGAGGTCCTCTTCACCTCAGGTCGCACAGCTTACTCCAGGTTCAATGAACTTTTCACGGTCAGTGTGGAGGGCGGTTTTCCAGAGAGACTCCCTTTGCCCATGGGCTACGAGGGAACTTTTTCTCCGGACGGAAAGCGCCTTGCCTACGTCCCCTTGCGGCGTGCGTTCAACTTCTGGAAGCGATACCGGGGAGGCACGGCCACTCCGATCTGGATCGCCGACCTGTCCGATTCGAAAATCGAGAAAATCCCGCGGACGGATTCCAACGATTATGAGCCCATGTGGGTCGGGGACAAGGTCTTTTTCCTCTCCGACCGCGAGGGGCCGGTAACCCTCTTCTCCTATGACGTCAGGACAAAGGAAGTGAGCCGGGCGCTCGAGAATAACGGTCTGGACCTCAAGTCGGCCTCCGCCGGCCCTGGGGCGATCGTCTACGAGCAGTTCGGCTCCCTCAATCTCTATGACCTGGCTTCCGGGAAAGCGAGCCCGTTGTCCGTCTCTATCGCCGGCGACATGCTCGAAGTCCGGGATAAATACGTGAATGTCGGCGAGAGTCTCACCTCACCTAGTCTATCTCCGAATGCGGCCCGAGCCGCTTTTGAGGCCCGGGGAGAGATCATCACCGTGCCCGAAGAAAAGGGCGATCCCCGCAACCTCACCAATACGCCGGGAGCCATGGAGCGATACCCGTCCTGGTCTCCCGATGGACAGAAGATCGCTTACTTCTCGGATGAATCGGGGGAATACCAGCTCCATATCCGGGACCAGAAGGGAATCGGCGAGGTGGTCCGCATCGAGCTCGAAAAAAAGCCGTCCTTCTATTTTGCTCCCCGCTGGTCTCCCGATAACAAGAAGATCGCCTATGAGGACTGCCACCTGAACCTCTGGTACGTCGACCTGGAAAAGAAAATGCCGGTCAAGGTGGACAAGGACCACTTCCAAGGCAACCTTGTTCCCGGCTGGTCGCCTGATTCCAAATGGCTGGCCTATGTCAAGCGGCTGCCCAACTATCTTGGCGCCGTTTTCCTCTATTCCCTGGAATCCGGGCAAAGCACGCAGGTTACCGACGGTATGAGCGATGCCAACCTCCCCGTGTTCGACCCCGGCGGAAAGTATCTCTTTTTCACGGCCAGCACCGATTCTGGAGCCTCTCTTCAGCCGGACATTCACAGCATCTTCCGGGATGTGAGCAGCACCATTTATCTGGCCGTGCTCGACAGAACGGAACCGACGCCCTTCGTTCCCCAGAGCGATGAGGAGAAGCCGGAAGACAACTCGAAGAAGACATCCGCTGAATCCGGCAAGAAAAAAGATGAGGAGAAGAAACCGGATAAAAAGGATGTCGTCGTGAAAATCGACCTCGAGGGCATCCTCCAGAGGATCCTGGCTGTTCCCATGCCTGCGCGCCGCTATTACGGTCTCCAGACCGGGGAGGCGGGGACGCTCCTGGCCGTAGCGGCCGAAGCGCCGCTTCCGGGGACGTTCTTTTCTCAGAGCTCCTCCGTTCATCGTTTCGACCTCAAGGAACGCCGCGCCGACACGATATTGAACGGCGTCGATTTCTTTGAGATGGCCCGGAGCGGAAAAAAATACCTGTACAGCCAAAAAGGAAGCTGGCGCATCGGAACGCTCAAACCGATGCCCCCGTCAGGCGCCCCCGCTCCGCCTCCAGCACCCGGGCCGGACTCCGAAAAAACTCTGCCGACACAGGACATCCAGATCCGGGTCAAGCCCCTCGAAGAGTGGCGCCAAATGTACCGCGAAGTGTGGAGGATCGAACGGGAGTTTTTCTACGACCCCAACCTCCATGGGTTGGACGTAGAAAAAGCGCAGGTGAAATACGCTCCCTATGTGGAAGCGGTCGCTTCAAGGATGGACCTCAACTACCTCTTTGCCGAGATGCTGGGAGAGATGACGGTGGGCCATCTCGGCGCGGGAGGCGGCGACATCCCCCGTCCGGAACGGGTGGCGACCGGTCTCCTCGGAGCGGACTACACCATTGAGAACGGGCGCTATCGCTTCGCCCGTATCTATAGCGGGGAGAACTGGAACCCCCAGTTGCAGGCTCCGCTGACCCAGCCCGGAGTGAACGTCAAGGCCGGCGAATACCTGCTGGCCGTGGATGGCCGGGAGGTCACGGGCACGGACAATATCTATGAATTCTTTGAGGCTAAGGCGGGCAAACAGGTCGTTCTCACCATCGGGCCGGAGCCAAAGATGGAAGGTTCGCGGGAGGTGACCGTCGTCCCCATCAGCAGCGAGACGGCCCTCCGCAATTTTGCCTGGGTCGAGGACAACAGGCGATATGTCGAACGTTTGACCAAAGGAAAGGCGGCCTATGTCTACATGCCGGATACGGCCTTTGGAGGATACACCTACTTCAATCGCTATTTTTATGCCCAGGTCGGCCGCGATGCCCTCATCGTCGACGAGCGTTTCAACGGCGGCGGCATGCTGGCCACGGACATCATCGAGCGCTTCGGGCGCAAGATGATGAGCCTCGTCGCCACCCGCGATGGAGAGGACCAGGTCCAGCCTCAGGGGGCGATCTTCGGGCCCAAGGTCATGCTCATCAACGAGTTCGCCGGGTCGGGCGGGGACGCCATGCCCTGGTACTTTCAAAAAGCTCAAGTAGGACCCCTGGTAGGCAAGCGCACCTGGGGAGGTCTCGTCGGCATGGCTGGGGCTCCGAACCTTATGGATGGGGGCTATGTAACGGCGCCGGCTGCCGGCGTCTGGAGCCCGGACGGGCATTGGATCGCCGAGAATATCGGGGTCAAACCTGACGTCGAAGTGGAGCTTGACCCTGCCCTCGTGAGGCAAGGAAAAGACCCCCAGCTGGATAAGGCGATCGAGATCATTGTGGAGGGGCTGACCAAGAATCCACCGCAGAAGCCGAAGCGCCCGGCCTACCCCGACTATCATAAGAAATAGTGCAGGCACCGCCGGAGGAGAGAGGGATAAACGAGAATCGCGATGGGCACTCCCATGAGTGAGCATACCGGGTCAACCCTCAGTCGCCTCTTCCTTGAGTCCTGCCGGGCGCACCAGAAGCCTGACCGGATGTTGGTCAAGCAGGGCGGCGCCTGGAAGCCAATTTCCACGGAAGAGCTCGAAACGTCCGTCCGGCGCATCTCGCTAGGTTTCCAGAGCCTCGGTCTGAAGCCCGGTGACAGGGTCGCCATCCTCTCCGAAAACAGGCCAGAGTGGGCTATGGTCGATTTCGCCGCACTTTGCGCCGGCGGCGTCACCGTGCCCATCTACACCTCGCTCCTCCCTGACCAGATCCGCTACATCATTGAGAATTCGGGAGCCAAGATCGTTGTCTGCTCGAATCCGGATCTACTCGCAAAGGTCGAAGCCGTGCGGAGCGCCCTGCCGTCAGTCGAGCACATCGTCCTTATCGAGGCGGACCCTCCGGCGAGGGTCCTGGCCTTTTCGGACGTCCTCGAGAGGGGCGCACGGCTCGAGAAGGCCTCGCCCGGATCGTTCGAGCGAGCGGCCGAAGCGGTCCAGCCGGGCGACCTAGCCTCCATCATCTACACCTCGGGAACGACCGGCCTGCCCAAGGGCGTGATGCTCAGCCACGACAATTTCGTCAGTAACGTCTATTCCCTGTCGGAGTTCCTTGATTTCCGGGCAGATGACACCGCCCTGTCCTTCCTGCCTCTATCGCACGTCCTCGAAAGGACGGCCACATTCCTCTTCATCCACAACGGCCCGGCCATCGCCTACGCCGAGAGCATCGAGACCGTGGCAGCGAACATGATCGAGGTCCGTCCGACCCTCATCGTCAGCGTGCCCCGGCTCTTCGAGAAGATCTACACCCGGGTCATGGACCAGGTCCTGTCGGGTTCCCGCCTGAAGAGGGCCATCTTCCTCTGGGCCCTGGCCACGGGGAAGAAGTACGCGGCCAAGGTCACCGCCGGAGAACCGGTTCCTAGGGGCCTGGCCTTGAAGCGCGGCCTGGCCCGGAGGCTCGTCTTTTCAAAGATCACCTCGCGGACGGGCGGCCGGATGCGGTACCTCATCTGCGGCGGGGCCGCGCTGTCGAAGGACATCACCGAGTTCTTCCATGCCCTCGGCCTCATGGTCCTGCCCGGATACGGCCTGACCGAAACGTCACCCGTTCTCACGGCGAACCACCCCACGGCCAGCCGGTTAGGGACCGTGGGCCGGACCATTCCCCGCGTCGAGATCCGGATCGCCGAGGACGGCGAGATCCTGGCCCGCGGCCCCAACGTCATGATGGGGTATTACAAGAAC
>DAIPLF010000324.1:0-3143 GCA_036769375.1 Candidatus Aminicenantota bacterium
GCCAGGGAGTCCTACCTCAAGGCCCTTCACTACTCGCCGGAGTCGGTGGATATCCATCTGGCACTGGCCGCCCTATACAAGAGCGAGAACAAGATTCCGAACACTCTCGTCCATTTGAAGGCGGCGGCCGCCGCCGCCCCGGACAATGCCGAGGCCTTGCAGAAGTATGCCGCGGCGCTGGCCGAGGCCAAGCAGTACGATCGGAGCCTAGATTTTTATCAGAGAGTGCTGGAGCTGGACAGTGGAAACGAGGAGGCCCGGCGGCAAGTCGAAGAACTGAAGAACAAGCTGGGCATCGCCGAGCTTCCCAGCCGCTACAACGATATCCCCGTCTCCTCGGCCATAACCAGGGAAGACTTAGCCGCCCTGCTCGCCGTCAAGCTCAGGGAGGTCCTGACGGAGACCGCGGCTCAGCCTCCCATCATCATAGACATCTCCGCCTCCTGGGCATCCAGGTACATCGTCAAAGTGGCCTCGCTCGGCCTTCTCATGGTCCATTCCAACCACGCCTTTCAACCCAAGCGGACCATAACCAGGGTTGAGCTGGCCGAGACTCTCTTCCGCACCATCCAGTATCTCGAGAGAAAAGGCCACAAGTTTATCCCCCAGATCCCCCCGAACAGGATCCAGGCTCTCGACGTGACTCCGGACCATTTTGGTTATCAGCCGATCACCCAGATCCTTTCCTACCAGGTCATGGAGCTTTACCCCGATAAGACCTTCCGGCCCGGCCAGCCCGTCCCCGGGCCTGAGGCCAGCAAAACCATCGATATCCTGCTGGCGCTGACGCGCTGACCAAGCAGCAAGCGAAAGAAAGCTAGAGAAAGAGATGGAACGCGGGACTGAAGAGAAATTCTGGAACGTGCCCAACCTGATCACTCTGTCACGGGTCGCCCTGGTTCCCGTCTTCGCCCTGATGCTCTTCCAGGGACGGCCGTTTGGGGCACTGCTCATCATTTTCCTGGCTGGTCTGAGCGACGTGCTCGACGGGTTCGCGGCCCGGAGATGGCACCAGCAGACAAGAGTCGGGACGCTGATCGATCCCTTGGCCGATAAGTTTCTCCTTTCCGTTGCCTTCATCCTGCTGACCATCCGGAGCTTGGGGTTCACCAACGTCATCCCGCTATGGCTGACCGTGGCTGTCATCGGCCGGGATTTCATCATTCTGGCCGGCGCGGCGGTGATCACCCTGATCCGCGGCCGGCGGGAATTCTCCCCAACGGTCTACGGGAAGATGAGCACGGTCTGCCAAGTGGCCACCGTGTTCTGGGTCGTCCTCTCCAACTCCGTAAGTGTCTCGGTCCTCGCCGGGTCAACCATCCTGGCGCAGATCACATCTCCATCCGTCCTGAGCGCTTTCTATATCGCCACGCTGGTCTTGACTGTGATTTCAGGGGCTATATACATATATCGGGGCGTCCGTATGCTCTCTAGCTCCGCAGCTTAGGACCGATGCTCAGTTTTTCCTACAGGAACACCATCCGCATCATAAAATGCCTCCCCGTCTCTCCCTGGCCCAAGGCCATCGGGCTAGCCAACATCCCGCATGATGAACCCACGATCTATGTCTACAATCACCAGACCGCGCGGGTGGAACCGTTCTTCCTGGCGCTGGCTGCTCCTTCCCGCCCGGCGATCCGGTTTTTTGTGGATTGGAAGGTGGCCCAGCCGGCGGTCGTCGGCGAGACGCTGAAGGATGTCCGCAACTCCGTCTTCTCATCAAGGTTCCAGGAGAAGTGGAGCCGTTATCCCCTGAGGAGGAGAGTGCTGGAATGGGCCAGCCGGTTGCTGACCCGGTTCTTAACCGCCAACATTTGCGGGTATAACTTCATCCCTGTTTACGTCCATGAGGCTCGCACGCCGGAGGACGAAGTCTTGAGGCAGCGTGTCAACAGGCAGGCGCTCCAGCAATGCATCGAATCCCTGGAAAACAATGTCCCGGTGGCCATCGCACCGAGCGGAGGATACACGTATCAAGAGACGAAAAGGAGCTCTGTCCCGACCACACTGCCCACTCTGGGCGAAATCCTCCAAAAACGGGGGAAGACCCTGAAGATCGTCCCCAGTGTCGTCAAAGAAATACCCCCCGTCCGCCATGGGACATACAACAGGTACATTGCCGACAGGATTCTCCCTTACCGGATCGTTCGCCTCCTTCTCGATCGTCTGAAGATCAAACGGTATGACCGGCCCCGCCTGACCGTTGAGTTCCTCCCGCCGCTGACGTTCCCTTATACCGATTCGAGCAAGGAGGATAAGGTCCGGTTCGTCCGACAGCTTCAGCAGATCATGTATGACGTCCTGAACAGGGATTGACCCTGAGGACGGACGCCTGAAAAAACGCTTGCTGCAGGGGCCCTATTTTGCCTTCTTGAGCTTGGCGGTAGCTTCTTTTTTGCTCCCGCGTTTGATATCCATGCCATGAGCGCGCTTGTAGGTTTGGATGTCCACGAATCTCCCCTTGCTGTCGCGCACGGCATAGAGCTTGGTCCCCTTGGAGCTCCGATGGGTTGTTCTCCTTCTGGGCATGATTGTCCTCCTTTAATCGAGAATCTGATCCCCCGGGCTTACTTGCCGAGGGCCTTTTTGATCGCGCCGATAATGGCCAGCAGGACTCCGCCCCCGACGCCTCCGCTCAAGATATTGCCAATGATGCTGCCGATATCCGAGCCGGTGCCGGATCAAAGTCACCGTGCTGCTCATTATCCCTCCTATTTGAACTTGCTTATCTCTTAACGGGATTTATTGCCTAGTCTCTCAGGCCGGCGGCAAGCCGACGGCCTCCTTGATGCGTCGAGCAACCTCCGGGTGGAGGCCCAAGCCGGCAGCCAGTCGGTCAAGGTATTGCTTCTCGGCCGAGGTATCCACCTCAATCGCCAGCAGAGAGGCACCGTACATCTCGGCCGCAAGTTCCGGGTACCCCTTGGCCGCCGCAACCAGTTTCTCAGTCTCCATGGGCTTCCGCATCTCCGTCAAGATGAATTGACGGGCCTCTTCATCCACACCGGTTTCCTGGAGCTTTCCCAGGATGCGCTGGATTTCGCCCTCGTCGATCCGACCGTCCGCCTTGGCCGCGTTGATCATGGCCTTCAGGATGAGCTCCGAATTCCCCTCCAGCTCCTGTTTCTCCGCCTCTGTCTGAG
>DAIPLF010000325.1:0-3133 GCA_036769375.1 Candidatus Aminicenantota bacterium
TCGAATATCGCAAAAGCGTCCGGATTGCGGTCTTTCTTCGCCTTCGCCCGGTCCTTGGCCACCGTACCTCCGCAAATCGCCGAGTAATCGCAGTATTCCCCGCAGTCCTTTTCTCCCAGCCCCGGGTTGGCCACGAAGTTCCCCTTTTCGATAATGCCGACGATCTCCGCTACCAGCGTCTTGAACTTTTCCCGGTTGAACTCCCTGAGGATCTTGTTCCCTTCCCCTTTCCTCGTCGGAAAATAATATCCGCTCTCAACGACCTTCGGCCGCGCGTCGATCTTCATCTTCTTCAGGATCTGCTCGGCCGCGACCGCATACAGCGCATGCTGCAGGACCTTCCCCTTGCCGAATTCCACCAGGTCCTCGAATATCCCATAGCTCCCTGTCTTGTAATCCACCACCCTGTAGCGGCCTTCTCCGACCCTGTCGATGCGGTCGATCCTCCCGGCCAGCGCCAGCGGCCCTTCGCCGCCGATGTCCAGGGAAGCGGGCTCGTCCATCCCTTCCTCGGCGGCCTCCGCGTCCCCTTTCCCCTTGCCCTTTTTCGTCCTCCCCCTCTTCCCCATCCCGAAGGTGACCTCGAACAGCAGCGGTTCGCACTTCCCGGCCCATTCCTCCTCGGCCGCCAGGAAGACGTCGAGCGCCTCCAAAATTCCCTTTCGCTCCTGCTCGAAAATGCTCTCCGTCGGCGGCGGGATGTCCTCCTTGTAGCGGGTGACCACTTCCTCCGCGATCTTCCTGATGAGCGGTCGATGCTTTTTCGCCCGCACCGCTTCCCCGCGCCTCCTCATCTCCCTCATGAACCGGGCGTAGACCTCATGAAGAAGCGACCCCCGGTCCAAGGGGCTCAGCCAGCGCGACTCGTCGAGATCAAGTTCCTCCGGGGGGTTCACCTCCAGCACGTACCGCAGGAAATATCTGTAAGGGCAGCGCCCGAGAAGCTCCAGCCGCGACGCCGACATGACAATCTCCGGATTTCGGAGCGGGTGGACCTCGGCCGGGTCGATCTTGACCTTCCCCTCGTATTCGGAAACTAAGGGCTTCTCGCGCCTCTCCCGGGCGAATATGCCCCGGCTCAGGGAATCGAAATTCGACTTGACGGCCTCGAGCCCATCCCGCAGCTCGCCTCCCGGCGCGAGCTGGCGCAGCCACCAGTCTGTCTCGTCCAGGGCCAGCTGCTTTTCGCCGGGCAAAAAAGCCTGCGCCTCAGGGAACATGGCCGCGAGCGCCGAGTAATCCAGGCCGGGCTTCCCTGAGACAAGCCTCGCGGCCTGGAGAATGACCGAGCTCGGGAAAGACGGCCGCTCCTCGATGACGTCGTAGGCTGAATAGCTCAGCGTCACGCGGCCCCGGAGCTCCGCCAGCAGCGAAGCCATCCTCCACAGGCTCTCGCGGAGAGACTCCGCTGTCGTCCGGAGAAGCGGTGCTTTCCGCTCTTCGTTTAACCGCTCTCTTTCCTCATCCAGAAGGATCGGGTCCTGGATCCCGGACCCGGGAAAAGCGCCCTGGTCGAGCCCGACCACGAAGGTCAGTGGCCGGGCCGAATTCCCGCCCGAATGCCAGGTCGAAAGATGGATGTGGCCGGGCGAAGGCCCCGAGGCTCCTACCCTCAGCCCGGACCCGACACTCTTGAGCCACTCGAATGCGGCCAGCCGGCGGAGGGGCGCCGTCTTGAAGGCCGCCGCCTCATCGAGCGCCGTCCGGAGAACGGTCCGCGCTTCGGCATCCCAATCACCATAGAGACAGGCGAACTTGCCGATAAACTCTCCGATCCCCCGGCAGATCGCCCCGAAATCGACCTTCCCTTTTTCGTCCTCCCCGGGCAAAAGCTCCAGAAATTCCCTGACAACGGAGAGAAGGCTTTGGACTTCTTTAATTTGCTGGGCGGCCCTTTCCTGTCTCCCGGCGGTGTCTTCTGCGGTCCCGGATCCCTCGTCGCTTTCGTCCTGCCGGTCGGAGCCCTCCACGCTCCTTTTTATATCGTCGCTCAGCGCCTCGAGCCTGGAGACATATCGCTCCCTCCCCCAACCGATCATGGCGCTCTTGAGGTAGCGGCTCGCTTTGAGGGGCGTGAGCGCCACGTGTCCGTTCCCCGAGGGAAGCTTTAGGGCTCCCGCTTCGATCAGGGCGCACAGATCGGTGACGAGGTAATCGTGCTCCAGCCATTCGACGAGGCCGTTAAAGACTTTTCCGGGCGAAGTGAAGGCCAGGGGAATGCCCTCGGCAAAAGTCGCCGGGAGGCCTTCTTTGGCCGAAAGGGCATACATGAGCGACGGATAGGCGGGACCGGACGGATGAATGATCTCGACGTCATCGAGCGGGATTTTCTCAGTGACGATGCGGCGAAGAATTTCGCGGCATTCATTGGCGGGTCCGATGGCAGAGAACAGCTGGATCGTACCGTCCTGGAAGGGTGGCGGGGCGTCTTTAGGAGAGAAAAGCCAGGGAAGCCGTTCCGCGTCCGCTGTGGGGGCTCGTCCCGATGAGGGGGAAGACGGGGCAGGAGAAGCCGGCGAATTGAACCGCGGCGGCTGCCGGAGGCCGAAGACAGGTTCGGACGGGACCGGAATCAGCCGCTCGCCGGCGAGAGTCTTTAAGAATTCAGCTTCGAGATATTCGAGCGGGCGGTGCTGGAGATAAAGGTAGAATTCAGTTTCACGGACGGCCGCGGCGGGGCTTTTCTTTTGCGCTTTCCTGGTTTCCTTGAGAGCCAGCGCATAGAGCCCGGGCTGATCCGTGAACTTCTCTTCCTCGAGCTCTTCCTCGTATTCCCGGAGGATGAGGATGATCTCTTCGCCCTTGACGGTCGAAATGAAGCGGGCCGGCTTGAGATCGTCGCTTCTCCAACCTGCCATACGAAGTGAGAAGATCGACTGCCGGAGCGCCCGGACGATCCCGGTCGTCGCCTCGACCTGGCCGAAATACCTGAGCCTCTTGGCCGCCTTCAGCCTGCGGAAAACCCGGTCGACGAGGAAGAGCGCATTGGCCTGCGATAGGAGTTTTGTTTCCTGAGCGGAAAGCTCGAGCGCGGCCGTTTCCCGGGCCAAACGGGGCAGAGTGGCAAAATGCAGGTTGACCCAGGAGCCGCCTTCCTTGGCGAGCGCTTCCCCGATCTGATGGCCGAGCTGAT
>DAIPLF010000027.1:0-11364 GCA_036769375.1 Candidatus Aminicenantota bacterium
CGGAATAGAGGGTCGTTGGGAGTGACCGCGATGCTGGCGATATAGTTGGGCCCGGCGGACAGGACATCCGGATTCCGGCTCAAGGCGTAGGCCATCTCTTCCACTGAAACCGAGGCAGGGATCGCGACTTGGTAAAGGTTGAGTTGGGAGATCCTCTTGATCTTTTTAATTTCATACTTGGCCAGGGTGGCATCGACGAACTGAGCGGTGGCGCTCGGTCTGAACCTAATCAGAACCTGACCGGGGGCGAAGCGAGGTCCCCCCGACCGGAGAGGCAGGCCGCCGTTGAGCGAGTGAATCTTCTGGCGGTCGGCCGGATTTGCCTGTTTCCTGTCCCTCTCCACCCGCGCCTTTTGGGGACTCTGGCCGAAGGCGAATAGACTGAGCAGAAGAGCGGCGGCCACCAAGCCTTTTCTGTTCGCTGCGGTCATCGTTTCCTCCAAAGTCCTCAGAACGCAAAGAGCGTCTGGACGGTGATCGAGAAGTCTGCGCCGCCCGAGCGGGGATAGATCCCCGCTTCGGCGCGGAAGCGAAGCGAGGGGGAAGGCTCAAAGTCGGCCCCCAGCCCTAAGCCGAATTGGCTTTTGCTTTTGATGTCCTTGGTCTCGCTGCCGGTGAGCTCCAGGATGGTCTCCTCAAACTCGAAGCTTCCCCAGAGGTAATCGAAGCAGGGATAAAGGAACGGGGTCACGCCTTCCCAGCCGCGATACGTTAAAACTGGTCCCACCGAGGCCTTCATCCAAGTCGACTTCCCGTTGGCCGACCCTTCAGCGGCCAGGCCGGGGAGCGGCCATTCCTTGCCGAGACCGAGAGAGGCCAGGAACTGGCCGCGAACGTCCACTCCGAAGGAGGCTCCTTCGAACAGCGACTTCTCGACCTCTGCGCCGAGCAGGATCCCTCCCATGTTTCCGGAGTCGGCATCGATCTCTAGGGAAAAGGGGAGGCGCCGGAAGGTGAGGTCCTCGAATTTCGTCGAGCTGTAGCCGACATACGCGGCCAGGGAGAAACCCGGCTGCAGCTCGTACTCGAGGACGAAGCTGGCCAGGAGGGAAGTCATCTTGGGAACGACCGCAAGTTCTTCATCGTTCACGCCGAGGGCCCTGGACAGGTAGCCCAGGCTCAAGCCTGCGCTGAAGCCGGAGCCGCCCGACGTCGGGCGGGCCTGCCCGCCGGCCATAGGCGCGAGGGCCCAAATGACGACGAGGATGAGGGCAGAGCACAAAAGCGGACGATTTTTCATTGGACCTCCCTTATCGGGCCGGCTTGGCGGCTTTATTGATCTCGGCCAGCCGGTTCTGGGCCTTTTTAGCGAATTTGCTCTCCGGGAAATCGGTGACGAGCTTGGTGAAGTAGGGGATGCTCTCCTCGATCTTTCTCCATTTATAATAAGAGTCGGCCAGGGTGAAATAGACCGCATCCATCTTGGAATAGGTCGGATAGTTCGTCAAAATTTCGGCCAGCCGGGCCGTCGATGCCTTGAAGGCAGAGACCCGGTAGTAGTGCTCGCCGATGATGAACGTGTGCGCGGCCAGACGCTCCTCGCACTCGGCGAGCTCCTTTTGGGCCAGCTTAGCCTCTTCGCTCAGAGGGAAATTGGTGATGACTTTCTTGAATTCGGCCAGGGCCTGCATGGTTTTGGTCTGGTCCCGGCCGGGCTTGAGGGTCTTTTTGAAAAAAGACATGGCGATCCGGTACTGCGCATAAGAGGCCGAGGGGCTGTAGGGATAGAGCTGGATGAACTCCCGGTACTCAGAGGCGGCCAGGATCATGCTGCTTTCATCGCCTTTGTCAAAATAGGAATCGGCGATCGCCAGCTTAGCCCGCTGGGCATAAAAACTCTTAGGAAAGGAGTCGATCACCTGCCGAAAATAAAGACGCGCCTTCTCGGCGTCTTTTTTCATGATCTCCTGGCCGGCTTTGTAAAGCGCCTCGTCAGAGGCCGCGATCTCGGGGGCGATCTCCACCGGCTTCTCTTTGCAGCTCCAAAAGCCCAACGCTAAAAGCATGATGACAATAAGGATCCGGCTCGTCTTACTCATGGGCATGACTTCTGTCCTTGGCTCATCCTAGATTTGGTAGAGCGCCCTGATCCATTCCCACTCCTCCCGCAACCCGTCCTTGAGGGTGGTTCGGGGCGCATAGCCGAGGTCGAGGCGCGCCTTCTGGATGTCGGCGAACGTGTGAGCGACATCGCCTTTTTGCCGTCCTTCCCGCACCACCTCGACCTTTTTCCCGCAGGTTTCTTCGAAGATCGGGAAGAGGTCGTTCAGCCTTTCTTGGTGCCCTCCGCCGACATTGTAGACCTCACCCGGGCGGCCTCGCCGGCTGGCGGAGAGGCCCGCCTCTACAATGTCGTCCACGTACGTAAAATCGCGGGTCTGCTCTCCGTCGCCGAAGACGGAGATGGGTCGGCCCCCGGCGATGGCCTGAAAAAATTTATGGAAGGCCATGTCCGGCCGCTGACCGGGCCCGTAGACGGTGAAAAACCGGAGGGCAACAGTCGGGACTCCGTAATTCTGGAAATAGAGGAAACAAAGTTGTTCGGCGGCCAGCTTGGTAACTCCGTAGGGAGAGAGGGGATAGAGGAGGCTTGTCTCGGACATCGGGAGCGTCGGAGTCAATCCGTACACCGAGGAAGAGGAAGCGTAGATCAGCCGGTGAAGGGGCTTTCCCTTGGCCGCCTCCAGCAGGCGCTGGGTGCTCTGAATATTGTTTTGGATGTAAACAGAGAAGCTCTTTCCCCAGCTCGAGCGCACGCCCGCCTGGGCAGCGAGATGATACACGACGTCGACCCGGCTGAGGATGCTCTCGAGGTCAAGCTCGAGGAGGTCCTGGGGGATGAACTCGAAAGCTCGGTGGCCGGCAAAAGATGAGATGTTGCGCTCTTTGATCCAGCGGGGATAGAAGTCCGTGAAGGAATCGACCCCGATGACGCGAGCTCCTTCCCCGAGCAGCCGGCGGCTGAGGTGAGAGCCGATGAAACCCGCTGCCCCGGTCACCAGCACGTTCATGGGCGGCTTTCCTCGGCGATGATTTCCTTCAACCGGGTGATGACCCGGGCGGGATCCTCCGCGGCGAAGATGGCCGCGCCGACGACCAGGATCTCGACGCCGTCCCGGATCAGAGTTGCGGCGTTTGCCGGGCTGATGCCTCCATCCACCTCGATGGGGATGGAGAGACCCTGTCCGCGGATCCAGCTCCGCAGCTCCCGGATCTTCTGGCGTGTGGACTCGACGAACTTCTGTCCCCCGAACCCCGGGTTCACCGACATCACCAGGACGTAGTCGAGCTCCTTGAGGATATCATGGAGAACCTGGATCGGGGTCGCCGGGTTCACGGCGATCCCGGCCTTGCGGCCGAGCTCCTTGATCAACGTGATATCGCGATGAAGGTGGGTCGAGGCTTCGGCATGGATCGAGATCCAGTCGGCCCCTGCCTCATGGAAAAAGGGGATGAAAAAGCCGGGGTCCTCGACCATCAAGTGAACGTCGAGCGGCAATCGGGTGGCTTTTTTGATCGAGGAGACGGCCTGCGGTCCCAAGGTCAGGTTGGGGACGAAGTGGCCGTCCATGACATCGATATGGATGAGGTCGGCCCCAGCGCTCTCGGCCAGCCGGACGGCCTCTCCAAGCCGGGAAAAATCCGCGGAAAGGACCGAGGGCGCGAGCTTGATCATCGACTGACCTCCAGGGAGATCAGGCCCCTTTTGGCGATCCCATAGCCATTCGGAGGGAACTGTTTGATGATGACGCCGGCGTCCAGTCCGGGATAGTAAGAATAACGGACATCAGCCACCTTAAAGCCCAGCGCCTGGAGACGCGGTATGGACGGGCCGGCCCTCCGGCCGATAAGGTCGGGCATAAGGTACCTGAGCTCAACTTCTCCCTGGCTGACCAGGAAATTCAGGGGAGTGGTCCGCTTGATCTTCTGTTCCCCGGGGGTCGGCTCCTGAGCGATGATGCGGCCCGCCGCGTACCGGGAGGTATGGATCTGGGAGATCAACCCTCTCTGCAGGCCGTTTTCGGCGAGGACTTTGCTGGCTGCTTCGAGGCTCCGGCCCACGAGCGCCGGGACCTCAACGAGCTCACTCCCGCCGCTGATGATCACGCGGACAGTCTGGTTAACCCGGATCTTGGAGCCCGCCGGCGGCTCCTGAACGATGATCTTCCCCCGTCCGTAACGGTCGCTGAACTCCACTCCCTTCTCTTGGAGGGGAAGTCTTTTCCGGGCCAGCTCCCTCTCCGCTTCAGCCAGGGTTTTGCCCGAGATGTCCGGCACCGAGACGATTTCCCCTCTCTGGATGACCCGGGAAGAGAGAATGGCGCTCGAGAGAAAGATGATCAGGAGGAAGAGCAAGAATTGGCTATAGGCGAGGATCTTTTGGGCCGGCATGCTTTGGGCACCGCGCTAGTCGAGCTCTCAATTCAGTGATTTTCAAGGCTAAGATATCATATTATAAAAACGAAGTAAACACAGCCCGGGTTGCGCTCCGGCGTGTCTCGTTGAGTGCGGCCGGCCATTGACTTATAATGGGCCGGACGAGTTGACCCGAGAGGAGAAAAGGATCATGAGCGAATTATCCGATTTCCGGAGCGATACGGTCACCCGGCCTACGGAGAGCATGAGGCAAGCTATGGCCAAGGCCGTCGTGGGCGACGATGTCTTGGGTGACGACCCAACGGTGCAGGAACTCGAAACGCTGGCGGCCGGCCTTATGGGAAAGGAGGCCGCGCTGTTCGTTCCTTCGGGAACGATGGGGAATTCCGTGGCCGTCAAGGCCTGGACCCACGAGCTCGAAGAAGTCATCGTGGAAGCCCGGTCACATATCTACAATATGGAGTCCACTCATCTGACCTTCATCTCTCGCGTGACTCCGCGGCCCCTCGCTTCCCGCCGCGGGGCCATGGACCCGGATGAGGTTGAGGCCAACATCCGGAGACCTTCCGTCCATACCCCGCAGACTTCGCTCATCTGCGTCGAAAACACCCACAACAACTGGAGCGGCGCCGTGCTGCCTCTCGATAATCTTAAGGCTCTGCGGGCCGTCGCCAACAGGAATGGGATCCGGTTGCATATGGACGGCGCCCGGATCTTTAACGCCAGCACGGCCTCCCGCGTTCCGGTCAAGGAATACGCGGCCCTGGCGGATTCGGTCATGTTCTGTCTTTCCAAAGGACTTTCGGCGCCCGTCGGGTCGATGCTCGCCGGTCCGCCTGACTTCATAGAATACGCCCGAAGGATCCGCAAAGCGCTCGGAGGAGGGATGCGGCAGGCCGGGGTATTGGCCGCCCCGGGGATTATTGCCCTGACCGAGATGACCCGCCGACTCGGGGAGGACCATGCCCGGGCCAAAAGACTGGCTACGGCCGTCGCCGGCCTGCCCGGCGTCAGTCTCGATCCCGAGGAGGTCGAGACCAACATCATCATCTTCGGGCTGTCCCACCCCCATGTGTCGGTGGGCGATTTCATCTCCGAGCTTCGGAAGAGGCGAGTCCTGGCGCTGGCTCCGTTCGGCGGCGTCCGCCTGGTCACTCACAAGGACGTTGACGACGAGGATGTCGAGCGGGCCATCGCCGCCTGCAAAGAGATCCTGTCTTAAGGCTGTACTTCGAGAGACTCGGCGACGAGCTGGGCCAGATCCTTGACCCTGACATCGCCTTTCTGTTTGTCTTTGAGCCCGTCGCTCAGCATGTTCAAACAGAAGGGGCAGGACGTGGCCACGACCTCGGCTCCGGAGGCGATCACCTCGTCGGTCCGCAGGTGGTTGATGCGCTGACCGAGCTTCTCCTCCGTCCACATCAACCCCCCGCCGGCTCCGCAGCAGAAGCTGTGCTCGCGATTGTTCTTGAGCTCGGCGAGGGCCCGTGGGCCGAGCGAGGCGATGATCTCCCGGGGCTCAGCGACGAGCCCGTTGTGACGTCCCAAATAGCAGGAGTCATGGTAGGTCAGCCTGGAGATGCCGTTCGTCCGGAGCGGCAAACGTCCCTCCCTGATCAAGTCCCTCAAGAAGACGACATGCGGGATGACCTCGACCTTGGCCAGACGGGCCCGGTCCTTTTCCTGGATACCAGGGAGAAGACTGAGGAGCTTGGGGTATTCGTTTTTGAAAGTGTTGTAGCCATGCGGACAGAAGGTCAGGACTCTCTTGACCTGATACTGAAGAAAGAGGCCCGCATTCTCAGCCGCCAGCGATTGAAAGAGGTATTCCTGTCCGAGCCGGCGGACCGAATCGCCGCAGCATTTTTCTTCTGTTCCCAGGATGGCGAAATCGACGCCGGCCTTCTTCAGGATCGTCACTATGGCCTTGGCGATCTGGGTTCCATGTTCATCGTACGAGCCTGCGCAGCCGACCCAGAGCAGGGTATCGGCTGAGCCGCGTTCGGCCATCACCGGCACATCCAGGCCCGCCGTCCAATCCGCGCGCTTGGAGAAGCCGACACCCCAGGGGTTGGAGTTTGTCTCCATATTACGGAAAAAAGTTCCCAGCTCTTGGGGAAAGCGGCTCTGCATCAGGACCTCGCTCTGGCGGACGCCGATGATCTTGCGGATGTGCTCGATTTCCACCGGGCAAACGTGCTGGCAGGCCCCGCAGGTGGTGCAGGTCCAGACCTCCCCCTCGGTATGCACACCGGGAACGAGAGGAGGCAATTCCTCACGCTTGTTTTCGACCAGCTTCCTCCTCTGCTCGAGCAGATGCTTTTCCAGGTTGAAGAGGATCATCTTGGGAGACAGCGGTTTGCCGGAGGCGAAGGCGGGACAGGCGTCTTGGCAGCGGCCGCACTCCATGCAGGCGAATGTATCCAAAAAGTCCTTCCAGGTGAGGTCGGCCGCCTTCTCGACGCCGAAGACTTCGGCCTTTTCGATGTCCAGCGGACGGATCTCGCGGCTCGAGCCTGGGGCGCGGAAGAAGACGTTCACCGGTCCGGTGAACATATGGAAGTACTTGGAGTGGGGGACATAGGCGATGAACCCGAAGACGATCAGGACGTGGAGCCACCACGAGATATTGAGATGGGCGGCCAGGGCATCCGTGGGCCAGCCGGCCAACCCCGCGGCCAGGGACTTTCCGAGGAATGCCCAGCGGACGCTCTCCGGGTGAGAGGCGACGGCGAAAGCTTCGAAATAAAGATAGCTCAGGGTGACGGTTATCAACAGCACATAGATGACGGCGGAATCGAAGAGGGTCGTCCGATAGGCTTTCGGCCGGATGATGTATCGGCGGACGATAAAGAAGCCGACACCGACCAACACAAGGACCGCAAAGGCATCGACAAGGAAGGAGAAAAGAAGCCCGAGTCCGGAGTTCCCGAAGAGGGTGAAATTGTCGAAATATCCCTCCAGAGTGTGGTTGACGGTCATCGTGTCGAAGGTCAGGGCGCCGTAAAAGATGAGGACGTGCATGACTCCGGTGAAGGCGCGCTCGTCCTTGAGCGTGCATTTCTGGAGGAGGACTTTGGCCAGGGTATCTCCCAGGCGGCGCCAGAGGTGGCCGGCCCGGAACTCCGGCCTTCCCCGCCGGATGATCTGAAGCCTCCGGAAGACCGGGATCAGGAAGGCGGCGATCGTTGCCAGGATGACCAGAGTAAAGAGGGCCTTTTCCCAGGCTGAGAGCATGCTCCCTCCTTCTAAAAGGGGATGGCGATTCCCCAGGTCAATTTATAGAACGTCTGCTTGTTGCCCAGAGGGCTTGTTATGATATCCGACCAGAAGCCCCCTCCCAGAGTGACCTCGAACCATTCCGCAAGACGGACTCGGAAGATCAGGTCGGCCAGCCAAGTCTCGCTCCGGCCGAATGCTGCGCTGGACTGACCTGTGACCTGGATGCTTAGACTGGCCGCCTTGCCGAACGCAGCCCCGACCCGAAGACCGAGCTCCTGTTTGAGCTTCTCGCCCGAAAGGTCCAGATGGACTCTCTCATTGGAGTGATGGAAGAGGCGGAGGAAGGGCTCGATCATAAAAGCCTCTCCGCTCCAAGGCAGGTAGATTCCGAAGTAGTTGCGATTGGTATAGTAGGGTCTTCCGAGCAGAGTGCTGGAATGGTCCGAGTCGTGGTCGGAATCGTGGCCGATGTCGAGAGCCAGGTTGGTGAAAACCTGTTGCCGAAGCGAGAAGTGCCAGTCGAACTTGGTCCTTTCTCCGTGATCGTCATGAGTATTGAGCTGGGCATGGAGAGTGGTGCTCCGGGTGATCAGGAAGTAATTATGGAACCCGTAGTTCCAGCGATCCTCGGAGCCGCTCAGGTCGTTGTAGCTAGGGAAGGTGGACGGGGCAAGCAGCTGGCCGAAAAGCTCCCCGTGCAACTTAACCTTCTTCAGGTCGAAAAGGTTTTCTTGAGGGTCGAAGCGGCGGTAGATGAAAATCTCCGAGCCGGACAGAACGGGCGGGAGCCAAAGCAGAAAGGCAAGGAGACCAGTCCAGACCAATCCCATCAATCTAAGACGATTTCTAAAACTCATAGCGTATCCCTACACGGATGACCCGGGGCGACTGGACTTCGGTAGCGTAACGCAACGTGAATTCCGGTCCTGTCCACTCATTCTCCTCCGTCGCCATGGCCCAATTGAAGATATTGTAGGCGTCGAGGAAGATGCGCGCCCGGTTTTTCCCGACGGCGATGGCTTTCTCGAGCCTCAGGTCCACCGTCATATTGAACTCATAGCGGGCCTCAGCGCGGGGGAAGGCCTGGACGTAGAAAGGTCCCTGGTTGAAACCGGTGACGATGATCTTGCGGCTGAATGGCTGCCCATCATAATACTTGGCCAGCCCAGCCAGGCGGAAACCGAGAGGGAGGGGGAAGCTCAAACCTAAACGGGCCGTGTAGGCCCGGTCGAAGCGGAGGCGTCCTTTGGCGAACAGAAAGGCATTGGGGTTATCATAAAGTGTTCCGATGACGCCGTCATCGTTCTCGTACTCGGTATTTCCCGGGCTTGAAGTCCCGATGGCCTCCGTGGCTGTGCCGGCGAAGAAGAGCACAGTGGCGCCGAATTTCTTGACCAAGGTCAAGTCGAGCCCGCGATACCGGTTAACCCGGCTCCCGGAGTCCGGGTTGGAGAGCAGGAAGAAATCATCCCCCAGAGTCTCTTTGTCCTGGTTGTAAACCGTGAGGTAGAGGTCGTCGTGATTGCCCGGTATGGCGTCGTCTCCGGGATCGTAAATTTCGATAGGGCTGTAGGCGGTGAGCGGAACGCCGATGTTGAGCGTTTCGACAAGGTCGCGTGTCTCTCGATAGAAGCCCGCCAAGGTCAGATACAAACCACCCCGGAAGACCTTGGTAAAGGAGACGCAGAATTCGTCGGTGTAGGGCCTTTTCAGCCCCGGGTCGATCTCCGCGTATAAAGGACCCTCCCTACGCCACAGTTCCCCCTCCTCTCCCGGCTGGGATTGCCCGTCCTGGTTGAGGTCGGTCCAGGGATAGACCAGTCCGCCGACAGCCTGAGGATTCCCATAGCTCAGATACTGGAGAGGAAGGTGGAAATAATAGCGGGCGGCCGACACCCGGAGAATCAGCGACCTATCGCTCAACAAGGGCATGGAGAAGCTTAGGCGCGGGGCGACATGGAGCCAGTTGATCTTTCCCCCTTCCGTCTTGGCCGGAGAGGCGTTTTCGGGCGGCGCGCCAACGCGGGGGGCCCAGCCTCTTGTCGAGACAAGATGAAGGCCGAACGAAAACGAAGCTAAATTGCGAAAGGTCAGGCGGTCCTCGGCGAAAATATGAATGTCAAAGGACTTTTCCTTGTGGCGGATGGGCGTATTGAATCGAACGATCTCGAACGGCTCTTCTCCCTGATAATGAAGGTGGATATTGCCGAGGGTCTCATTCTCTGATGATGAATCCGCCGCGGTTAAAGAAAACCCATAGTCGATTCGCTGATGGAGCCGGGACAGGCTGCCGAGAAGGAGCTGCCCCTTTCCCCGCAGGATAACGGTCGTCCGGTCCTCCCTTCCGGCCAAGGCCGCCGCGCCTGAAGGGATCTTCTGGAAGACTTCCTCGCCATGGGGCACGGTGACGCCGTCCTGGAATCGGCTATGGACGTTGCCCTTATTAAAAGCGGCCGCGACCTCGAACGAGTGTTCCGGCGTGAAACGCGTGCGCCAGATCAGCTGGAGCACGTTGTAAAGGTTCTTCTGGTTGAGCGTGGCCGAATAGGGCACCCGGCGCTCCGCCCCGGCCGTGGGATGATGGACGACCTGCCCCGTCCAAAGGACATGCAGAGAGCTCCGGCCGGAAACGTAGGTGAGGTTGAGAAGCGCCGAGGAAACCGTTCCTTTGTCTTCCGGGTCGAAGTTGGCCACGTTCCGGGTGAGGTTCAGGTGGGAAAAAGAGCCGAACGCTAAGAGCCTGCGCGGCACTACCGGGCCGGAGAACTGGACACTGGTGTTCCCAAGGGATTTGAGCCGGGTTCGTTCGGAGAGGCCTTCTTCCTGCAATCTTGAAGGGATGGAGTCGGAGGTCATCCCGGGAGCGGTAAAAAAGGCGCTGACCGCGCCGTGATAATCGGCCGTGCCCTGTTTGGGGACGAAGTCGAGGGCTCCTCCCGGGGAAAGACGGTCGATGGGATGCCGGCCGTTGCTGTGGGAGACGGACTCGAGCGCTTCAATGTCGGGATAAAAGAGCGGTGTGCCCGTGTCGTAGGGATCGCTGGCCTCCAGCCCGTTCAAGAGATAAGAACTCTGCGTCCAGGAAACGCTGCCGCGCGAGCTCCAAAGCGCGGGCCAGCTGGCCCAGACGCCTCCGACATCGATCCGGTTGGTCGTGGCTGAAAGGTCCTGATTTTCTATGAGCGACCAGACGTTGTTGGCCGACGGCATGGACTGGACCTGGAAGGCGTCGATCAGGGTGCGGGAAGTGACATCCGACAGGTCCGTCCAGACAATAGTCGGGCTGGGACTTGGGGAAGCTCCCTGATTTGCCAATGTCACCCTGACGCAAAGCACGCTCGCGGGTTCAAAGGCGACATGCGGGGAAGAAGAGGGGCTGAAACCCGCCCGGTCAATGAGGAGGTCGTATTTTCCGGGCGGGATCCCTCCGACGCTGAAGGAGCCGTCGGGGCTTGAGCGCGCGCTCAACTGAAGCAGGCCATCGGCCGAGGTCAGTTCGACCCGGGAGTCGGCGATAGGCTGGCCGCGCGGATCAAGCACTCGGCCCAGAAGGACCCCGGTATCCTGGGTCCTGCCCGGCTGGCCAGCCAGGAGAAAAAGAGGGATAAAAAGGAAGAGCAGCTTCCGGAGCGCGATGGCTTCGGAAGAGGAGCCTTTTTTTCTCAGCATCATTTCCTGCGCAAACCTCCCTATAATTCCCAATTTCTGCGGGTGCTGTCAAGAAGACGCTTAGGCCCACCCCTCCTTTTCTTAACCCGAGCCGTT
>DAIPLF010000326.1:0-3123 GCA_036769375.1 Candidatus Aminicenantota bacterium
GGACTGGCCGCTCACGTCCTGGGAGACCTCCAAGTCCACATCGTAGTAAAGGGCGGACATCGGCCGGCCCGAAACCGGCTCTGTGTTATCAGCCCGGACAGCGGCATGATAGAGGCCTTTTTTCAACCCGGCGGTGGAGATCGTGTTGTTAAGGGTCTGGCTCTTCCCGTTCTTGGACACGCTGACGGAGAGCCACGCCGGAAGCCCCTCCCCCACTTTCCAGAGCGGAAGCTCGGCGCTTCCCTTGTTAGTGATCGTGATCGCGCCGCTGAGCTTCTGCGGCGATGAACCTGTTGACCGGAGAGAAACGAGATAGGAATCGGCCACGAGCACGGGTGGAAGTGAAAAATCGGGCTTTGGTGAAATCCGCAGGAAGGCGACATCATCGGGAGCTACACTGACAGTGACGCCCCCTGTCAATGGGCCGATTGTCTCATGTGTCCACAGGTTCCGAACATAGCAGGACGCCGCAGCGTCGATCCCTATCTCGGGCCAGGCGATCTGTTTATTCGCCTCATGCCGTCCCTGGTTGAACACCAGCACGGCCTGGCCCCCATCAAAGAGCGGCTTTTCCGCCCAGAGGCTGACCATCCCATCGGTCCAAACAATTTTGCCCTGGACGCCAAGGGGGTCCTGGTTCACGGCGATCGCTTCCAGGTTGGTGAGCGTCTCGACGGTGGCTCTGGACATCGACCGCAGGTCGTTCCCGGCGATAAGCGGCGCGGCCATCAGGCACCATAAGCTGAAGAAGCTCCGGCTCTGGGGATCGCTGATGCCCGGCATCCCGGAGATCATCATGTCCGGGTCGTTCCAGTGTCCCGGACCGGCGAAGGTGGCCAATTTTTCATTGGCAAAGGCCATTCTCAGGGCTCTCGTCCAGTCCGCCTGACCGGGGGCGCATATGTCGGCGGTCGTCCGCCAGAGGTGCCCCACGGCCCCCGCCCAGCGCCACGGGTATCCCTCGCCCCAAGAGCAGAGGCTGTGCACGACCGGACGTCCCGCGGCGAGCTGGGCGTCGTGGAGAGTCGTATAGGTCTTGACGATATCCTGTCCTTCCGTATTGCACCAATCAATCTTGATGTAGTCCGCCCGCCATTCGGCGAATTGCCGCATGTCTTCGAACTCGTGATCCTTGGTCCCCGGCATGGCCGTGCTGCAAGTGCGGGTCCCGGCGTCCGTGTAGAGGGCATACTTCAGTCCCTTCTTGTGAATGGCATCGCCGAGGCTGCGCAGCCCGCTCGGATAGCGCTCCAGGTTCGTGGTCAGGCGGCCGTCGTCCCGGCGATAGAAGCAGATCCCCTCATCAGGTCCCACGTAGGAATAGCCGGCAGCCTTCAGGCCGCTCGAAACGAGGGCGTCGACGATCTCTCCGATGAGCTTCTCGTTTTGCGGCTCCTCGCCGAAGATATTCCACGGATACCATCCCATGGGCGGAGTCAGGGCCAGGCCGTCCTCAAGGGCACGGACGACGGGCTCAGGTTGAGGAGCTCTCAGAGAGGCCGGGGCAAGAAATGGGCAGACCTCCCCGGACGGGCCGAAGGTTTTAAACAGGAGCAGCCCGCCCATCGCCGCGACAATGACCAGGCCCATTTTTTTCATGATCTTTCTCCCGAAAACCGTTCAGGATGCTTTTCGCCGATACGGCACTCCGTAAGGGCCCTCCCGGATAACGGCGGTGGACGGGGGCCCGCTTTTTTTAAGGCGACGCGAGAAAAAATAGAGCAGAGCATTCTGGACCATCGCCCGGGCCGCCTCCCGGCCGGACAACGCTTCACTCTCCTCGATGAATTCGTGTCCGGACCTCCCCGGCAGCCGGGAGAACTCCCCCGGCGGAATTTGAGGAGAACAATAGACGAGCCCCGTCTCTCCGACCTTCCTCAGGACGCGGCCCCAGACCTCGGGCTCCCATTGGTCCTTGGTGAACGACCAGGCGGGGTCCGTGATCATCTTGATATAGCCATCGACTCCAAGGGCTTTGAGCCGTCCGCTGAGGTCGCGATAGACGGTGCTCCCGATGGGCTCCTGGTCGCGATTGTCGGCGGCGATGATGACCGTCCCTCCGTTCTTGACGGCGGGAACGGCCGAACAGCCGGCCTTGGCCGTCTGGTAGTGGTTCCGCCCGGAATATCCGCCGTGGGTCAGGACGATGTCGAAATCCCGGTCCAGGGGGATCGCCGTGTATGCCTTCATGAAGCGGAAGGCCTCTGTATGGGACGCCTCCAGGTCCCCGGCGAAAACGCCGGTCAGCCTCATATCCTTGTCCAGGGTGACGTTCACCGCGAAGTCCACCCCAATCGTCTTGGCTACGTCCACGGCCTCCTCGTGACAGGGATTCCCGTCCAAGATGAGGTTGTCGGCGCAAGGCGATTCCAGAAAACCCGGACCGTGGAACTTTTCGATCGTCCTCCAGTCCACCAGGGCGGGGCAGACCGCCTTCCGTCCGCCCGAGACGCCGGCCATGAAGTGGCTTTCCACCAGCCCGGTGACGATGCGAACGTCGGCCGAAAAGAAGGCCGTGTTGACATAGACATCGGTCTGCTTCCGGGTCTTTCCCATATAGGTCATACACCCCGAATCCCCGCAGTCGTGGTCAAGAAGGCGGTATTCACGGACTACGGATTCTCCGAACATCTCCATTTTTTCCGCCGGCGCGCTCGGCCGGTGGGTGCCGGTCCCGACGACGAGGGTGATGTTCGGTTTCTGAACACCCGCGTCCGCCAGCCGCTTCAACAGGGGAAGCAGGATGCCCGTTTCGCCTTTGTACGGGACCGGCCGGGTGATATCGGAAACGGCCACGGCCACGGTGACCCGTGAGGCCGGCTGCGGTTTTTCCCTGATGATGTCCTCGATCGAAGGTCCGCCGATCGGCCGGGAGAGAGCCGCTTCTATGGAGCTTAGTGGATCGGCAAGAACGGGAACGTCTTTCATGCTCAGGACAACGCAATCCGGGGGAACAGAGAGTTCCAGGAAGCCTTCCCCGAATTCCAGGTGGACTTTTTTCCAGCGCTTGATATCGACCTTCTGGACAGCCCTTTTGATCTCGGGTTTCATCTCAGAAATCCGTTTCCCGTCGCTGCCGGGAAGCATAGATTACGGCAGCGGACAAAGTCAAGAAAGGCTAAG
>DAIPLF010000327.1:0-3122 GCA_036769375.1 Candidatus Aminicenantota bacterium
ATATGGCCTTGTGGCGGGCATAGTTCAACCGCGTCTGGATCTCCCAGGCCGCTTTGTTAAGCTGATGCCTTGGGGCGCGGCCCAGGAAGGCGTTCGATGCTCCGTAAATAACCAGAGAGACCAGGGCCAGCACGATGACCGTTTCGAGGAGCGAATATCCCTTGTCCATTCAGTATTCCTTCCACTGGGAAGCGGCGACCCGGGCGATGAAAAGGACCGGCTGTGCTGTCTGGGGCCCGATAGCCGATTCCTCTGTACCCGGCCTCGGGGTCCATGGCGTCAAGCTCAACTGGTTTCCCGAGGATGAATAAGCCGTTGTTTGGATACTTCCCAGAATCCGCAATGTCTTGTCCAGGCCTTCGACCTTGAGACCTTCGCCTCCTGCCGTCAATGCGGCCTGGACCTTGAGGTCTTGCGGGGCGCCGGCGGAGATAACGAGTCCGCCCTCGATGGCTGCCTCTGTCCAGAGGTCCCGGCCGGTTGAGAAGATAACCAACTGGGACTGCTTACCTTTCACATAAGGGATGCCTTCCTGCCAGCTGAGTCCCTGCTGGACGAGATGCGAGGTAATGGTGATTTTCCCGGAGGCCACCAGGGTGAGCTTGGCTCCCGGAAGGATGGAAGGGACCTCCCGGTCCGTGACAAGGCGGACTTGTCCCCCCGCCTCGACAATCCCGCCGCCTAAAGACAAGACTTCTCCGCTGATGATGATCAGGCCCAAGGGAACAAAGTCAAACGTCTCCTCGCCCTGAGGAGATAGGAATGACGTTTTGCTCTCCGAGGGGCTATATCTCAATACCCACACGTTTTCCCCCGAGCGGAATGAGATGACCTGGTAGTTCCCTTCGATCGCGGCGACCATTTCCTGGATATCCCCCTCGACATAAACCCCGCCCAGCCCAAGGTCGGTCCTGATGAGATAGACGCCTTCGGGGACAGGCTCCTGGGATTCTTCCAGGCCGAGTATTGTGCGGAGCTTGGCAGCCGTTATGTCCTGCGGCCGGAAGATCTCGATATCGAGTGCCTTTTCGAGCAGGGGAGCCGAGCTCTCCGGGATAAGCGGTTCGCCGGCAAAGCTCACCTGGGGAGGAAGGATCTCCCTTGAGGAAGGCACAAAGGTGATGTCGTTCTCCTCGACGAATTCGCGGCGCTCTTCCGGGTCAAGTGCTTTGTTGAGCATAAAGGGAAGCGCCGAGAGAGGGATATGGCCGGCCAGGATATGAGCTCTTACCTCCAGTGACGCGGGCCGCCGGAATGGCAGGCTCCTGAGCCGCCCCTCTGCCTGTATGGGCAGCTCGTAGACAGCCAGGAAAAAGCCGTCGCTTTCCGCGGCCTTCTCCAGCCGGCAATCCATCCGGCTCTGCCAGAGCAGGCTTTCTTCCTGGGTCCGGATCTCGACAGGAAAGTGGATGCCCGCGGCTTCCTCCATGAGGCGATTCCCGACACCACGGACGTCGTCCCGCAGCTCCAGGTATCTCTCCTCGGATATGACAGCAGGAGAGGGCGCGCTCCCGACGGCCGCCGCGAGATGATGGAAGGCCTCTTTGATCGCGTTCTCTGAGCAATAGTCCAGCCGGGAGGAGTTCTTCTCGTAACCGCCGACCTGAAGATAGACCTGGGAAATGAATATCAGTCCCAGGGCAAGGGTGCTGAAGGCCAGGAAGAGGAAGATGGTCACGATAAGGACCGTCCCATTCCTTTTGTTTTTTTTGTGCTCAAGGAAGAATGAGCCCGAGGTTTTTGGGGAAAACTGATAGTCCATGCGCCCTCTCCATATTTTGTTTGTCGGCCAGCTTGACACTGACCAGGTTGTCTTCCTTCAGGTAGACAAATTCAAACAGTCCGGCGTTGTCGAGAAGCGGCTGGGCCGGGCTGGCGTTGACCTTCCGCCGAAAGACAGTTCTCTCTTCGTCGAGGAAATAAGAGACCTCTTCGAGGAGGAGAAGCCGGGCGTCTTCCGCTGTGTACGAATTTTCAAGCGGCTCAGAAAGAACGACCGTGCGACCTTCGAGCGCGGCGACGCTGCGGCGCTCCGCCTTCACCTCGTCGGCTAGGCAGACGGCGCGGCCGGGGCCGATCCCTGACGCTTTTTCCAGCGTGACTCGATTCTCTCCGGCAGTACAGTTCGCGGCGAGAGAGTACCCTTCCTCGAGGCTGAGCAGCACGAGTGAGTTCGTGGCAGTGATGCCCTCGGCAACGCCGGCCCCAATCGCGTGCTCCAGCCCGAATCCTGCCCGGAGGAGGTCTATCCGGAGCTTGCCGAGAGCCGCCTGGATGGCCAGGCTGCCCTCCTCGGCTTCTTTAAGCTTAGAAAAAAAGCTCCGGGTGATCCCGAAAAACTCGAAGGCGGCCAGGAACACGAGGAGAGATAGACTTAGGACGAGAAGGAGCTCGAGAAGTGAGAAGCCTCTTTCTCTCATCGGTCAGAACTCCAGCTCCCGGCAGAGGAGAAGACAGAAGACCGCCCTTTTCCGGGGCTTATTCGGCGAAAAGAATTCGAGGACGACCTTCTTCAAACTTTCGCCTGAGTCCTCGACCCGCCAGGAAAGCTTGTATCGCTCCGGGAAAGCCGGGTCTTCGATGTCTTCCTCATGGATCCCTGCTTTGAGCTCTCCGCTGTCATGGGGGAGGGACTTGAAATGCTCCAGCCTCGAGGAGGCCATGCGGGCGGCCCGGAAATGGAATTCAGCGTTTCTTTTGGCGGCGACGGACAGCCCCAGAAGCTGGGCTGTCCCGGCGATCAGGAAAAGGATGAGCGATGAGGAGATGAGAAGCTCTATCAAGCTGAAGCCCTTGTTTTTCGTTTTCATCTGACCTGCCCTCGACTGACCCCATTGCCAGAGACGTGCCACAAACAGAGAGATTCGTTTCAAGGGGAGACTGGCAAATTCAGCGGCCGTAACGTCAACCGCTATTTAAAAACGGGAGATTATTGGATTTTCTAGGTCAACCAAAGTCGACTCTTATAGGATTTGACTCCCCGGAATAAAGTTGATATTCTTCTCCTATAATTTGAGGGGAACGGCGGGTTATGAAATGCCCCAAGTGTGAGCTCGATAATCCAGGGACTTCCCATTTCTGTGCGGATTGCGGAACGCAGCTTATTAGGGGACATGAACCGA
>DAIPLF010000028.1:0-7679 GCA_036769375.1 Candidatus Aminicenantota bacterium
CAAGAAGAGACGGGCCGGAGGGGGCCCTCTGCCTCACTCCAGCCAGATCTTGACCGTGGAGTCGTCGTCGACGATCTCAAGAAGGGTCAGCGGGCTCAATTCCTCGAGTTCCCTGAGCGCAGCCGCGATGTCAATATCGCACCTGTCCGTGTGCATATGTCCGTTTTTCGAGCCATGCGCCAGGTACCGGACTATGATGATGGGCAAAGAGAGCTTGACGACTTCCGTCCCCGACCTGTTGTCGGTGACAAGGACCTTGAACCATTTCACGCTTTTCCCCGGGGCGCAGTCGGACCCTCCCTTGACGGCCCTTTTGATCACTTTGAGGTCGTCCTCTTCTCCGCCCGCGAAGGCGGGAGCAGCAAGACAGATGAAGACCGCCACGGCCGCCGCTATGGCTGCGTATTTTTTCATCTCACTCCTCCTGGCTGATATGCGAAAAAAGAGAGTTCAGTCGATCCATATCTTGATAAGACGGGTTTTATCATCCCGGGGCCGGATCTCAATGATGTTTCCCTTGATCCGGGTCAGCTGCCGGACGATCTTGTCCAGGTCATAGCCTTCGGCTCTCAAAGCGGCCTTGTCCTTTTCCGGGATGGCCTGAAAGGCCAGGTCAGCCAGCGCCCAGGGGATATTGAGCGAAAACACGGGCTCTTTCTGCCCTTCGACGATGACGGTGATCCTCAGGGCTTTAGCCCCTCCCCTCTCTTCCTGATCCTCGATGTCTTTCAGGGCGTCAGGGGATATCCTCAATAGCGCGATTTTTGCCCTGTCCGTGAGCTCCCTGTCGCCCTCCTCGACGATGATCCTCTCCAGGACCGGGATGGCCTGGACGGCCACCTCCTTGTCCTTGACCAGGCTCAACTTGAAGGCCGCATAATACCGGATGACGCGGTTGGAGCTCTCCAGACGCTGCTCGATTTCATCAAGGTAACGCTCCTCATCATTTTTGTAGAGCTCATAGGCCAGGTCGATGATGGAGGACTCGGCCTGCTCGTAGAGGCTGTCTTTTCTCCCCCTGCTCGAGATGTATTCCTTGTAGGCCTTGATGGCTTCTTCCTCATGGCCCTTCCTCCTGGCCAGGCACTCGGCCCTGTAAAAGTTCGCCTGAGGGACAAGCGCGCTCTTGGGATAATCTTCCAGAAGGTCTTCGAAGCTTTCCTGGGCGTCTTCCCATTTCTCGTCGAAAAAGAGGAGTTTTGCCTTCTCGAAGATCCTCTCCTCCGGGGACTGTTGGGCGGCCGCCCGGACGAAGATGAGACCCATCAGAATGACTATGATGAGGGCTGTTTTTTTCACCTCAGACCTCGCTTTCCTGGAGCTCTTTCTTCAAGAGCTTTATTTTTAAGAGAATGTTCCTTTCTTCGATCAGGCTCTGGATCCCCCGACACTGGGCGGGAGTCAGGTTCTCGCTGACCTGGGCCAACTCGTAGAAGAGGATCTCGATCTGGTCACAGATGGCCTTAGCCTTGGACATCCGGGCTTTCTCGAGCTGGGGGTTCAGGTACTTTTTCTTGGACAAGAGCTCCCGGGTTTCCCGCGCCGCAGCTGCGGTCAGGTGACAATCCCCGCTTTCGGTTTGAGTTTGGGCCAGCTCGAGAAGCACATACTGGCTTTTTTCCAGGTAGTCCAGAGTCTCCCGGCGGGCCATCTCCTGGTCGACCCGGCTCAGGAACTCATTCGAGGCGAAAAACGCCTGGGCCGGCGCCTTCTTCAAGACCCCGCTTCTGGAGACGAAGAACATGGCCGCCGCACCGACCAGGATCCCGAGAAGGAGGCCGGCCAAAACGGGCCTGAACCGGAACGCAGGAAGCCAAGTCCGCTCCCTTCCCGGCTCTCTCATCGGCCGCGCCCTTTCGTCCCAGACTGCAGCCACGGTCTTCTCCGCCTGGAGGTCCCAATCGATGCCGGCCAGAGCCGCCTGCATGTCCCGGCCCAGCGAATCGGCGCTCTCCAGGAGTCTCTCCATCGCGTGAACCTCATCCGCGCAGGCCGGACAGTTCTCGATATGGCGTCGGATGTCTTCCCGATCGCGATCGCTCATCTCTCCTCCCAAATAAGCCCTGAGGTCTTTGCTTCGGCGTCGGCACGTGTTCATGTCTGTATCCCCAGTTGCGGACTGAGCCAGTTCTTGAGGTTGCGGACGGCCTTGAAATGAAGGGACTTGACCGTCCCGACCGAAATCCCCAGGACCTGGGCGATCTCCCGGTACTCCAGCCCGTTGAAGTGTTTCATCAAAAAAATCAGGCGCTGCCGTTCTGCCAGCCGCTCGAGGTTGCGGGAAAGGAGATGGCGGAGCTCCGAGGACTCCGGGTTCGACCCGTGGTCTCCGGCCGTCAAGGGCAGCTCTTCGACTCTCCTGTCACTCTCCATCTCGCGGCGCCGGCCATGATGCTTTCGGTAATAGTCGATGCTCAGGTTCTTGGCGATCTGGAGGAGCCAGGCCTGGAAATTCCTGTCCTTCTCGTAAAGCCCGAGCTTCTGGTAGAGCCTCAAGAATGTCTCCTGGGCGACATCCAGGGCGTCCTCCCTATTCTTGAGGATGGAATAGGCCAGCAGAAAGACCTTCTGTTGGTAGAGGCTGACGATGGACTTGAATGCCTCCCGGTCTCCTTCTCCGGCTTTTTCGAGCAGAATGCTGATTTCATCATAGGGCGTAGGCCTTTTTTCTTCCATGCGCTCACAGACTACTACGAACGGATTTCAAGAAAGGTTCACCCCCGGGAACGATCTGCCGGCAGAATGATCCCTTCCCTGAGACGCATGTCTCCAAAAATCTCCGGAAAGGGGTTAGAAAATGGACTCTATATTAAAACTTACCGAAATCTCTTCGCTCTCTCCGTTCACCGCCGACGCGCCCGGTTCTCTCCGCCCTGGGTCTCGCGTCGTTCACGATGATTTTCCGGCCGTCGAATTCCGTACCGTTCAATTTCGCTTTGGCATCCTGAGCGCCTTCCAAGTTGCCCATCTCGACGAAGCCAAACCCGCGCCCCTGGAGGATGTTGACTGAATTCACCTCTCCGTACTGGGAAAAGAGCTCTTTCAGCTTGTCCTCTGTGGTCCTGTAGTTGAGGTTGCCCACGTATAATTTTGCAGCAGCCATATAAAAAAACCTCCTTGCGCTCTCGCCGTCACCGGACGTCCCCGTCGTTCCGATAACCGCAAAAGTCAAGACATTCTTCCATAACACCAAAAAGAAATCAAGACCTATCCGGGGCCTCGCTTTTTCTGTTATAGTGAGTGGCGTTAAGGCGCGCAAACCGGCATCCGTGGAATCCGTAGATAGGATGAGGAGATGAGATGAAGAAAGGCAGATACATCCTTTTTATATTCCTTTTCTTCTTATTCCTGGTAGCGCTGACGATCCTGGCGTTCGTCTATTCCGAGTTCAGGCGGCCACCCGAGGTGCAGGCTGATTCTTACCTCGATATCGACCTGACCGGGCCCTTCCCCGAATTCTCGGCCCCGGACTTCCTGACGAGTTTTTTCCTCGGCGGACGGACCTTATCGGTTCACG
This sequence comes from Candidatus Aminicenantota bacterium, assembly GCA_036769375.1. GTDB lineage: Bacteria > Acidobacteriota > Aminicenantia > Aminicenantales > UBA8522 > UBA8522. The sequence goes on from DAIPLF010000028.1 coordinate 3,518, forward strand.
ATGTCTGGGAGAGTTTCCGCAAAGCTAAGGTGGACGATCGCATCCGCTGCGTCCTGCTGCGGCTCGGCTATCTGGAGTGTGATTGGGCCAAGATCAGCGAGGTCCGGGACGCCATCAAAGCGTTCCGGGAGTCGGGAAAAAAGGTCTATGCCTATTTCGAGGAGGCTCCCGATTGCGATAAGGAATATTACCTGGCCACCGCCTGCGACCGAATCATCCTCCACCCGCTGGGCTGGCTGGGTGTCAACGGGATCGGAGGCTGGGTGCCTTTTTTCAAGGAAGGCTTGGACAAGCTGGGAGTGGAAGTCCAGTTTGAGCATGTCGAGGAGTTCAAGACGGCCTCCAACATGTTCATGGAAAAGGGCTTTACCGAAGCCCACAAGCTGATGATGGAATCCCTGTATGGGGACATCTTTGCCGAATACGTGCGGACCGTCGCCAAGGCCAGGGGAAAAACTGAAGCCGAGTTCAAAATGATCATCGATAAAGGACTCTACCAGGGGGAGCAGGCCCTGGAGGCGGGACTGGTGGACAGCCTGCTCTATGAGGATGAGCTCGGCTCCATTCTCCGGGACCGCGGCAGGAAGCTCAAGGAGACCCGTTTCTCCGAGTACATCCGGACGAATCCGGCAAGCCTCGGCCTGGAGACGGGGCGCAAGGTCGCCCTGATCTACGCTTCGGGACCGATCATCGGCGGAGAAGGAGTCTACAGCACGATCGGAGGCCGGACGCTGTCCCGGGCCATCCGGCGGGCGAGAGAGGACCGGTCGGTCGCGGCCATCGTCCTCCGGGTGGACAGCCCGGGCGGCTCGGCCGTCGCCTCGGATGTCATCTGGAGGGAAACGTTCCTGGCCAAAAAGGAGAAGCCGGTGGTCATTTCCATGTCCGACATGGCCGGCTCCGGGGGTTACTGGATCTCCATGGCCGGCCACCGGATCGTAGCTCAACCCCAAACCCTGACCGGGTCAATCGGCGTCCTCGCCGGCAAGTTCAGCCTGGCCGGGCTCTACGACAAGCTGGGCGTCACAGCCGAGAGGCTGACATACGGGCAAAAAGCCGACCTGTTCACGACCTTCCGGCCCTTCAGCCAGGAAGAGCGGGTTCTCTTGAAACAAAGCATCCTCTGGACATATGAAAAATTCATCAACAAGGCGGCCGAAGGAAGAAATCTCACCCGGGAAGAGGTGGACAAAGTCGGCCGGGGTCGAGTCTGGACCGGCCGTCAGGCTCTCGACATCAAGCTCGTCGATGAACTGGGCGGCCTGGACAAGGCGATCGAACTGGCCAAGGGCCTGGCGGGCATTCCGCCTGAAGAAGACGTCAGGCTCATGGTTTGGCCTCAAAAGGTTTCACTTTTCGGGTCCTTCTTCGGCCGGCCTCAGACCAAGGTGGACCTTTTCGCGTCCTCCGGGTTGAGCCAGCTGCTCCGAACCCTCCATTTCCTAGAAAAAGAAAATCCTTGGGCGGTCATGCCCTTCTGGCTTCCTATGAACTAAGGCGGGGCTTTTAGTAAGCGTAGGTATAGGGACAGACCGTCTTAAATTCGCAGTAAAAACAGTTATGGAAGTCGGGCCTGGCCGCGAAAGCGGCGGCCCGGATACCCTGTTCGGCCTGTTTGATCTTTTCCCAGGCTCTTCCCATCTCCCTCTCCCCTTTTTTCGACCGGCCGATGAGGTCCGATTCCAGGAAATGAAGCTGGGTTTCGCGGAGCGGGAGAGTCTCGGTCCTGCAGTAAGAGAGGGCATAGAGGTCCATCTGCAGGCTGTCGGCCGTCCTTTTGTCCGCCTCTTTCTGATCGTTCACCTCGGTGGCTTTGAAATCGATGATCACAGCCTCTCCCCCCCGGATATCGATCCTGTCCCAGCGACCGATGAACTTTATTTCTTCCTGCTGCCACTTGAATTTTCTTTCAAGGAAGGCGGGGGTGAAGCCGGAGTCCACCTCGCGGCGACAGAAGCGCCGGAGAGCCTCCCGGCCGGCTTTCTTCCTCAACTCCTCGTGCTCCCGGCTCAGGAAGCCCTCGTTGACCCAGAGTCTTTCATATTCTTTGAGGATATTCTTTTCCCCGACCTTCTCCCCTGCCATTCGCCTCTTAAGGAACGAATGGATGGTGTCATGCAGAACCCGGCCAAACACAAGGGAGTGATGGGGCGGGACAGGCACCCGCCAGCGATGCCGGAACTGATATTTGAGCGGACAGGTCAGGTAGTCCTCGACTTGAAAGTAGCTCAGGGTGAGGACGTCCCTGACCATGACTCGAGGCGGGATCCTTTCTTGGGGGGGTTGCATCCCGTAGCGCCTGATCTCTTCCTGAGCCGAAGTGGGCACAACCTCTTCCGGGAATTTGGGAGTATCCAGGGCTTCCCGCACGAAGGGGCTGACTTTTTTCTGGCGCTTGAGCCCGTAATCCTTGGCCCAAGTCAGGTAAAGGAGTTTTTTGGCCCGGGTCATCCCCACATAGAACAGCCGCCGCTCCTCCTGGACATAGCTTTCCTCCGGCGGGAGTTTTTCCTTCAAGAGCCGGTCCGGAAATGGAATCATTTCCCGCCTTTCCCGCCCGGGGAAGCGGTCCGCGATCAGACTCACCATGAAGACGACTTCGAACTCCAGGCCTTTGGCTTTGTGGACGGTGAGAACATTGACCGCCACTTCCTCGAGTTCGGCCTCTGCCGTGGCCGGGTTGTCGCCGACTTCCTGGAGGAGGTCGAGGTGACGGGAGAAAGCCTGGATCGAACCGTCTTTGACAAGCTCGGAGAAATTCCGGATCTTCTCAAAGAACAGCCGGACATTCTTAATTTTGAGCTCGGCTTCGACAGTTTCCGCCTCAACCAGCCTCTTGATGTACCCGGTCCTCTCAAGAAAGGCGTACACCACCTGTCCGGCGTTAAGGGTGCGGGAGAGGTCGACGAAATGGACAAGGTTCTCAGTGATCTTTTTGATGCCTTCCTGACTCGCCGGCGAGATCTCGAGGGTGAGAGACCCCTCGGACAGGGACTTGAAGAGCTTGTGGAGGGAAAGGTTCCTTCTTTGGGCATAGTTCGAGATGACCGAGAGGTCGTTTTGGTCCATCCCGTAGATCTCCGAGTGGGCCAGGAAAAAGAGGCTCCGACCGTCCTCGAAATCGGTCAGGGCTTTGATGAATGAGACGATGTTCTTGATTTCTTCTTGCGCATAAAGGCCGCGGCTCCCGGAAAACCGGAAGGGGACCTGTCTCATGTTCAGGGCCCGGAGGAACGGGTCGGCGTCGGCGTTGCGCCGGACCAGGATGGCCATGTGTGACAGTTCAGTGCCTTCCTTCCATTTCTCGCAGACGATCTCGGCCACTCGGTCCGCCTCCTGGGACAAGGTGTCAAACCGAAGAAGACGGATACTCTTTCCGGCTTCGACAAATGAGGACACCAGCTTCTTGTTCACTTTGGCCTGGAATTCCAGGCGGAGGGGGTCGTTCTGCTTAATAAGCGTATAGGCAGAATCGAGGATAGGCTGAACGGACCGGTAGTTCTTCGTCAGCACGATCCTCTTGGGCTCCGGGTAGACTTTCTCAAAATTGAGGATATTGCTGAGCGAGGCGCCGCGGAAGCGGAAGATGCTCTGGTCATCATCTCCCACCACTGTCAGGTTCTTGTGGCGGGCGGCCAGGAGCTTCAGCAGCTCGAACTGGATGTAGTTTGTGTCCTGGAATTCATCGACAAGGATATACTTGTATTTTTTCTGAAACTCTCTCAACACAGAGGGCCTCTTATGGAAAAGATCCACGACGAGTCTGACCTGGTCCTCGAAATCGATTTTCCCTTCCTTCTTGAGAAACCCCTCATAGGCCTGATAGACGCTCGCCATCTCCTGGTGCTTGCGGGCCTGTTCCTTCTGCGCCTCGTCTTCAGCCCTATTGACCGACTTCTGGGCAAAATTGAGATACGCCTGCGGGCTGATATCCTCCTGCTTCAACCTTTTCACGGCGGCCAGCAATTCCTGCACGTGGCGGGTGGGAGAACCGAGCGGACGATAGTACCGGAGGGGGAACTTGAACCGGAAAAGGTGCTCTTGAAAAAAGATGGCCTGTTCAACGTCGTCAAGGAGGCGGAAATCCGGGGGATAGCCCAGGTCCAGGGCATAGTTACGCAACACCTTCTCCCCGAAGGAATTGAAGGTGCCGATGTCCACG
>DAIPLF010000028.1:7779-11309 GCA_036769375.1 Candidatus Aminicenantota bacterium
GGCTTGACCAGCCAGAGCTTCTCTCTGGCCTCCTTCTCCACGGCTCGGGGATCATTCCGGAGCGCCTCGATCTCCTTCTGGAGCTGGCTTCTTCTGGCCTCGAGGCTCCGGATCTCCTGGAGCAGGGCGTCGTAATTGCTTCTTGCCCGGTAGATTTCGATCAGCCCTTTTTTGCCGAAAAGCGAGGAGATCAAGATCACCAAGAAAAAGAAGGCCACGGCCGCCAGGGCCAGTTTCCTGCGGAGTGAAGTCTTCTTCTTTTCCTTTAGGGCCATCAATCCAACCTCTTGACCCCCAGGCTGAGAAGTTTCTCCAGGTCCGCTTTTGATTCGGCCTCCGCATAGCAGCGGATAAGGGGCTCGGTCCCGGACAGCCGGAGGAGGAGCCAGTCATCATCATCGAAATCGAACTTGATCCCGTCCACCCGTTCGACGGCCAGGACCCGTTTTCCGCCAAAATCCTCCGGCGGAGCCATGATGAGATCGTTCAGCGCCCGCTCGCTTTTCGGATGGAGGGGGACGCTTCTCTGCCCGCTGTATTTTCTGCCGTACCTCCGGAAGAACTGCCGGCGCAGCTCGGTCAAACTCAGCCCGGTGACGGCCATCATCTCGGTCACCAGGAGCCCGGCAAAGATGCCGTCCTTTTCGGGGAGGTGCGATTTTACGGCAATGCAGGCGCTCTCCTCGCCGCCGAATATGATCTGCTTGCGGAGGAACAGGTCGGCCATGTACTTGAATCCGACCGGGGTTTTGAAAAGAGGCAGGTCGTAGCGCCTGGCGACGCGGTCGATCAGGTGAGTGGTGGAAACTGAACGGGCCACCCCCCCTCTCCAGCCTTTGCCTCTGACGAGATAGTCCAGGAGCAATGCCAGAATGATGTTTTGACTGATGAAGCGTCCGTTCTGGTCAAGGATGCCGAAGCGGTCCCCGTCGGCGTCCGTGGCGATGCCCAGGTCGCACTTCTTCTCCCGGATCAAGCGGCTGAGTTCCTGGAGGTTCTTCTCGTTGCAGGAGGGCGTGATGCCCCCAAAATAGGGGTCGACGTAGCCATGGATTTCCTCCAGAGGGATGCCGTTGTCCTCGAGGATCTCGTCCAGATACTCTCGGCTCGTCCCATAGAGGAGGTCCACGCCGATCTTGAGCTTAGACTTCTGGATGGAGGCGAAATCGATCTTCTTCTGGATGAATTCCAAGTAGTCAACCTGCAGGTCGATCTCCTGCACAAACTCCGGCTGCGGATAGTAGGGGTTAAAGACCTGCTCCCTAGAAAGGCGCTGAGCCTCATCCTCGACCTTATCGGTTTCGTGAGGAAGAGCGGGGGCGCCGGATTCGAGATTGAGCTTCAGCCCGTTGTACTCAGGGGGGTTGAAGGAGGCGGTGAAATTGATGCCTGCCTGCGCCTTCCGCTTGATGATCTGGAGAGCTTGGGCTTGGGCCGGGGCGTCCCGGTCGGTCAGCAACACCTGAATCCGGTTATGGGAGAGGATTTTGGCCGCCTCGTTGGCGAACCGCTCCGAGAGGAATCGGGTATCGTAGTTCACAACGACCGCGATGGTCCGTCCGGGAAACCGCTGCTTCAGGCAATTGGCGATGGCCTGGACAACGATCCGGACATTGGAGAAAGTGAATCCCTCCCCCATCACCGCGCGCCAGCCGGAGGTGCCGAACTTGATCATGGTTTTCCCGGGCCATAATTAGCACAAGAACAGGCTGAAAAGCAAATGGTCAGCCGTTCCTTTTTTTCTGCGTTTCCCCTGTCATCGGCACGAAACGGACACCGGAGATCTCCCTGGTCCGAAGCTTCCCCCCCTTTTTTGTCGCCAGTGTCAAGACCTGAAACGGCTGGATATCCCCCAATGGAATGACGAGCCGGCCGCCTTCTTTGAGCTGGTCAAAGAGGGGTGGCGGGATGCGGGGAGACGCACAGGTCACGATGATAGCGTCGAAGGGGGCTTCTTCGGGCCAGCCGAAAAAGCCATCGCCGCTCCTGACCTGGACGTCCTGGCGATTGAGCTCCCGAAGGGTCCGGGCGGCCCGTTCCGCCAGTTGCTCATTGATCTCGATAGTGAATACGCGGGCCTTGAGTTCGGCCAGGACGGCCGCCTGATATCCGGAACCCGTTCCGATCTCCAGGACTTTCTCGCCTCCCGCCAAGCCCAGGCTCTGGGTCATCAAGGCGACGATATAGGGTTGGGAGATGGTCTGACCTTCCCCGATCGGCAGCGGATAATCCTCATAGGCTTGGTCCCTGTATGCTGGCGGTACGAACAGATGTCGGGGAACTGTTCCCATGGCCTCGAGAACGCGGCGGTCGGTTATGTCGCGCCGGGCGAGCTGCTCGGCCACCATCTGCCGCCTTTGCTGGGTATAGGGGTCCGGCTTCTGGCCTGGCGAGAGCAAAGCCAGGCACACTGCAGAGGGAAGCCAGAACGCAAACCAGGGAAGAAAACGCCGCAAAACAGCCTCTCGCTTGTATTTTCCCCCAACGCGGACGTAAAATCAACGGCCTTGCCCGTGATAGCAAGGTGTGAGACACGAAAGGACGCTCAAGCGAAAAAACGGAAAAGGAACATCATCCTGTTTGATGAGGAGGACCTGGGATTTTTCACCTCCCATCTCCTCTCTAAAGGTGATTGACGCCCCTGAACAGCTATGTGATTCTAAGAGGCGAAAAAAGCTGTAGGGCAAGAGTTTTTTATGTTGACAAGGTCCATCGATTCTGATAATGACATGGGTAACCTGGTTGAGTCTGAGCGTACTGTGCCTTGGATGCGGAACAGAGCAGTATATCCCGGCTTCTTTGATCCCATCACCAACGGGCATGTCGATATCATCCTCAGGGGTCTGCGGCTGTTCGACAAAATTGTCGTCGCCGTGCTCAAGAATCCCAAAAAGGAGGCCTTGTTTTCGACTAAAGATAGGGTAGCCATGATCCAGGAGATCTTTGCTCATCAGCCCAACGTCGAGGTCAGGGCCTTTGACGGACTTCTGGTGGACTTCGTCAGACGCCAGAAGGCCAGGATCGTGATCCGGGGTTTGCGGGCGGTTTCCGACTTCGAATACGAGCTGCAGATGGCCCTCATGAACCGCCAGCTGGACCCCGAGATTGAGACATTTTACATGATGCCCAGCGTCCATTATTCCTTCCTGAACTCCGGTGTGGTCAAGGAGGTGTTCTCGCTGGGCGGCTCCGTGGCCGGGCTGGTCCCGGAGATCGTGGAAAAAAAGCTCCGCGAAAAACTCAAACAGGGAAGGCTATCGGTTGGCAAATCACCTCAATAAAGGTAGGCGCAAACATGCTGGGTTTTAACCAAGACAAAGGAATCGTCGGATTGGACATCGGCTCCCATGCCGTCAAGGCCGTTGAGCTCACTTCCAAGAAGAAGAAGGACAGGGACGTCTTCGAGGTCGTCCGGATCGGCTACGAACTCCTTCCGCATGACGCCATCGTCGAGGGAACGATCATCGATTCCACAGCCGTCGTCGAAACGATCAAGCTGATCTTCGAAGAGAACAAGTTCAAGAACCGCA
>DAIPLF010000328.1:0-1524 GCA_036769375.1 Candidatus Aminicenantota bacterium
GCTCTGGTCGATCGTCTTCTTCGGGGCGCACCAAATCTTCGGCGCCGCCATCGTCATCGTCCTTTTGTGGGGGATGATCCTGGCGTCGATCTGGCTGTTCTCCAAGATTTCCAGAGCAGCGGCGTATCTGCTCGTCCCCTACATCCTCTGGGTCAGCTTTGCGGCGGTCCTGAACATCTCGCTTTACGTTCTCAACCGTTGAGGCCCGGCCGGCAAGTCATGACTTCCCCTTGGGCGAGTAGGAAAGGTCGGGTCGGTATTGTCCTGTTTTTGAGTCCATCTTCCTGATCAGCGCCCGGCTTTTTTTCGACAGGGCGGCTCCCTCCTCCCCCATCGCCTTCCAGAACTTCTCCTCCGTGGCGGCATAATCCGCCGCGCTCTTACCGTATTCGATCCAGAGATAGACCGGCATCTGGGTGCCCAGGTCTCCCGCTAAGGTTAAAAAGGGATCCCGCGCCTTCCTGGCCTTGCTCAGGGCGATCCATTCCCTGTTGACAGCTTCGAATTCCTCTTCCTTCCCCGGGATAAGCCAGACGAAATCCCAAGTGTAATAGCCGATCTCTTCCGGTTTCAGCCGCTCCTTTTCCGGAAGGAACGAGATGTCCGGACGGTAGGTCCAGAATTGATAGGCGCGCTCGATCTCCGCGGCGGCGATGCGACGTTGCAGCGCCCGCAGATTCTCCGGCCCCATCTTTTGGCTCAACTCTCCCCAGGCTTTGAACCAGAGGTCGGCGCCGGCATAGTCTTTCAAGCGGTAGACAACGTAATAATGGCCATCGTCCGTGCTGGAAGTATCGAGGCTGAAGGGAAAGCCGTGCTTTTCCAGGCTGGCCAGGAGACCCTTGACCGCCGTCTCGTATTCAGCGACTCGGGAGGTCTCAACCAGGAAATCGCCCACGAGATAAAGCTCCCGCTGAGCCTCCTGGGAACTGACGGGAGCAGGCAAACCGGCAAGGAAGACAGCCAGTCCAAATGACAGGGTGAGAAGCCTACCGTTTTTCATGGATCCCTCCTGTTGGGCATAAGGGCAGCTAACTCTTTTTGATCCAATAGATTACCGCAGCCTCTTCTTGAGCTCTGACCGGATCTCGCGCTCGATGTCCCTTTCCTTGATGGCCCGCTTTTTCTCATAGGTCCTCTTTCCTTTGGCCAGAGAGATCTCGACCTTGACCTTCCCTTTTTCGTTGAGGAACACCTTTGTGGGGATCAGGGTATAGCCCTTCTCCCTGATCTTCCCGATGAGCCGCTTGATCTGCTGGCGGTGGAGGAGAAGCTTCTTTTCGCGGAGAGGATCGTGGTTGAAGATGTTGGCTTGCTCGTAAGGGCTGATATTCATATGCAGGAGAAAGACCTCCCCGTTCTTGATCTCGGCGAAGCTGTCCTTGAGGCTGACCCGGCCATCGCGGATGGATTTGACCTCGCTTCCGAGGAGGGCGATGCCCGCCTCCAGGCTCTCGATGATCTCATAGTTGAAGTAAGCCTTCTTGTTCGAGGCTACGATCTTCATGGCCGCTGCTCGAGGTC
>DAIPLF010000328.1:1624-3116 GCA_036769375.1 Candidatus Aminicenantota bacterium
TCGTACTCGTCCCGGATCTCGCCGACGATCTCCTCGATAATGTCCTCCAGAGTGACGATACCTTCCAAGGTTCCGAATTCGTCGACGACGAACGCCAGGTGAAGGGCGTTGTCCTGCATCTGGACAAGAACCTTTTCGATCGAGGCTGACTCCGGGACGTAAAAAGGCGGCCGCACGATGGACTTTATGTTAAACTCTTTTTTATCAATAATATATGGGATTATGTCCTTGGTGTGGATGAGGCCCTCGATGTTGTCCAGGCGGACCCGGTAAACCGGGAGACGAGAGTATTCGCTCATCAGGACCGTCTCCATGACCTGGGAGAAGGGAGCGCTGATCTCGATGGCCCGAATCTCCTGCCGGGGGATCAGGATCTCTTTGACCGGGCGCTCCCCGATGTCCAGCACCCCCCCGATCATCCGGCGGCGCAGCGAAGACATTCCCTTGACCCCCTTGGTCAGCAAGAGCTTGATCTCCTCTTCGTTCAGGGCACTCGACTTGTGTCCGCTCTCTTCAGGCGGGGCTTTGAACAAGATCCGGGAGGTAAAAGTGAAGACCTTGATGAAGGGATAGAACAGCACGACAAACAGGCGGATCGGCTGGATAACCAGCCGGGAGACTTTCAAGGGGTGGTACGCGGCCATGGTTTTCGGGTTGATCTCGCCGAAGACCAGGACGAGGACGGTTGTGGCGAGCGTCGCCGCCAGGGCGGCCTTATTCGGGTCTTCGGGCATCAAGGAGATGAATAGGAGGGTGGCGACCGAGGCGGCGGCCACATTGACCAGGGTGTTGCCGATGACGATGGCTGCCAAGAGCTGGTCGACACGGGCCAGCATTCTCTTGATCAGCCGGGCCCTCCGCGACCCCTTTTGCTCCAGCACGTCCAGGGTGTAGGGGTTGGAGGACAGCAGCGCTGTCTCCGAGGCGTTGAAAAAGGCGCTGAAGAATAGGAAGACACAGAACAACAGGATGGACGTGAATATCATCGAAGGGTTTAGATTTCGATGTCCTGCTTGAGGCTCTTAAAGCAGAGGCTGAGGGTATGGGCGATCCTCTGCTCTATCTCGCGCAGGGAGAGTTCTGAGACCTCGGAGATCTCGGCGATGAGCAGCTCCTTGACCTTCTCCAGCATCTTTTTTTCCCGGAAAGAAAGAGTCTTGGTCAGGCTCAGATAATAAAGGCTTTTCAGGACGAAGGCCATATCGAAGATGGTCCCCGAGCGCATCAGGCTGATGTGCTCCTTGTACCTTCCCTTCCAGTCGGTGGAAACATCCACTTGGTGTTTCTTCAGGTAGAGGAAGATCTCTTCAACGGCGTCCTCGGACATCAGCTTGCGGATCCCCATCTCTTCGGTGTTGCCCGAAGGGACCAGGACGAGCGTCTTGTTGGACAGGATCCGGACTCGGTAGAACCGGAAATCTTCCCCGTAAAGGCGCTCCTGCTGGATGCCTTCGATGATCGCCAGGCCCTGATTGGGATAGATGATCCTATC
>DAIPLF010000329.1:0-3110 GCA_036769375.1 Candidatus Aminicenantota bacterium
CCCTCGACCCCAACCGGATCTACCTGAACCTCAAGGGGCGCTTTCCCAAAGGTACGGTGGACGAAAGCAACCGGGAAACGTGCCTAGCGGAGATCAGCCAAAAACTGGGGGCGCTCGAATTCCAAGGCCGGAGCGTCGTCCGTCGCGTTTTCAAGGCTCCGAGCGTGTATTCCGGCCCACACCTGGCCTCCGGACCGGACCTTCTCGTTCTTTCCGAACCGGGTTTCGACCTCAAAGGCTCCGTAAAAAAGAAAAGCGTTTTCGGACGGACCGACCTCGAAGGCATGCACACCTGGGACGACGCCTTTTTCTGGTCCGAGCAGAAGGCGGCGGACGACTTAAGGATCAGCCAAATCTCCACCCTAATTCTGGGCCACCATCCATGAGCAAAATAATGACCCCGACGCGCGCGATTCTGATCATCCTTGGATTCTTGGTCTGCGCTCTCCCGGCTCACGCCTACATAGGCCCGGGGGCCGGCTTCGCCTTCCTGTCTTCGTTCCTTGTTCTTTTCCTGACCTTTTTCCTGGCCCTCTTCTCCTTCCTCTCCTGGCCTTTCCGTCTGCTCATCAGGATGATCAAAGGCAGGAAGGCGCTCAAAGGAGCGCTCGTCGACCGGGTGGTCATAGTCGGCCTGGACGGGCTGGAGCCCTCTCTGGCGGAAAAGTTCATGGCGGAGGGAAAGCTGCCCCATCTTTCCCTGCTCAAGAAGGACGGGACATATACCCGTCTCCAGACGACAACCCCGGCCATCTCGCCTGTGGCCTGGTCATCCTTCATGACCGGCTCCGAGCCTTCCAAGCACAATATCTTCGATTTCCTCAGCCGGGACCCCAAGACATACCTGCCTTCTCTGTCATCGGCTTACATCGGGCGTCCGAAGAGGACTCTGTCCTTCGGCCGGTACGCCATCCCTCTCAGCAAGCCGGAGATCCGGGGAATGCGCAAGAGCGTGCCCTTCTGGAAAACGCTTGGTGAGGCCGGCATTTTCAGCACCGTGTTGAGGGTCCCGATCACCTTCCCTCCGGAAAAATTCTCCGGCCATCTCCTGTCCGGTATGTGCGCTCCCGACCTCAAAGGAAGTCAGGGGACATTTGCTTTCTACACGACGGATAAAAGCAAGCACAAGAAGCGGGAGGGCGGTGTCGTCATCCCGGTGGAGGTCCGGGACGGCATCGTCAGGACCTCTGTTTCGGGTCCTGAAAACTCTCTCCTCAAGAAAGCCGAAGAGGTCAAACTGCCTCTGGAGGTCGGGATCGACAGCGGGAAAGGCGAGGTCAGAGTCACAGTTTCGGGGCAGCGATTCAGACTTAAGGTCGGCGAATTCTCGCCCTGGATCAAGATCACCTTCAAGCCAGGTCTCGGCATGAAGGTCAAGGCGATCGCCCGGTTTCTCGTCTCCCAAGTCGAGCCTCACTTCGAGATGTACATGACGCCCCTGAATATCGACCCCGAGAAGCCGGCTCTACCCATATCTCACCCCTTCATCTATTCGGTCTACTTGAGCAAGCTTCTGGGGAGCTTCATCACGCTGGGCGAAGCCAACGACACTTGGGCCCTGAACGAGGGCGCCTTGAAGGAGTCCGCTTTCCTGGAGCTCACCTATTCCAACCACAAGGAATGGGAAGCGATGTTTTTCAACGCTCTTTCCAAGACAAAGAAGGGCGCGGTCGTCATCGTTTTTGAAACCACCGACAGCATTCAGCACATGTTCTGGAGGTACCTCGACAAGGCCCATCCGGCGCTCCGGGCGGCTCCGTCAGCGCTGAGCCCGCAGGTGATCGAGGATCTGTATGTGCGGATGGACGACCTCATTGGCCGGGTCATGACCAGGATAGACCCCCGGACCGCGCTCATCGTCATGTCCGACCACGGCTTCAAGTCGTTCCGCCGGGGGGTCAACCTCAACTCCTGGCTCTTTCTCAACGGCTACCTGAGGCTCAAAGAGGGCAAGCAGACGAGCGCTGAATGGTTCAAGGACGTGGACTGGAATAGAACCAAAGCCTACGCCCTGGGCCTGGGGGGAGTGTACATCAACCAGAAGGGACGGGAAGCGAACGGGATAGTCGCTGCCGGGGAAGAGAGCCGGGCTCTGAAGGAGGAGCTCAGGAGCAAGCTTACGGGACTCCGGGACGCGGCTTCAGGTGAAATCGCCATCACCGAAGCCTATGACCGCGACAAGGTCTATTCCGGCCCTTATGCCGGGAACGCGCCCGACCTCATCATCGGGTACAACCAGGGCTTCAGGGCCTCCTGGGATTCGGTTACCGGCAAGGTCGACTCCACCGCCTTCGAGGACAATACCAAGGCCTGGAGCGGCGATCACTGCATCGACCCCAGGCATGTTCCGGGCGTGTTTTTCTGCAGCCGTAAGATCTCCGCCAAATCCCCCTCGATCATGGATGTGGCACCGACCGTGCTGACCCTGTTCGGCCTCCCTGTCCCGGCGTTCATGGACGGCCGGACGCTCATCAGCCAGGAGGCGCCCGCCGAAACTCCACCAAGGGAAAAGGGAAAGAAGAAATGAAAGCCATGAATAGACGGGAATTCCTGAAGCGCGGCCTGGCTGCGGCATCGGTGCTCTCCGCCGGAGGGCGCTTTCCTTCCATCCTCCAGGGGTCGGGCCGCCGGGAGACCGGGACAAAGGTCCTGGTGCTCGGGTTCGACGGGTTGGACCCGCGGCTCCTGGGTCGGTGGCTGAAGGAAGGAAAGCTGCCGGCCTTCGCCCGGCTGATCGCGGACGGCGATTTCCGCCCCCTGCGCACCAGTATCCCTCCTCAAAGCCCTGTGGCCTGGTCGAACTTCAACACCGGCACTGACCCCGGAGGACACGGCATCTTCGATTTCATGCACCGCGACCCCAAGACCTATTTCCCGATCTTCTCGGCGACCCTGTCCACCGAGAGCAAAAGAGCGCTCAAGATCGGCGATCTCGTCCTTCCTCTGAGCGGCGGCGAAGTCAAGAACTTGATGCAGGGGCGGACATTCTGGCAGCTCCTGGACGATCACGAAATCCCAGCCACTGTCTTCAAGATCCCCTCGAACTATCCGCCCGTGCCCACGAGGCAGCGGACGATCTCCGGCATGGGCACTCCCGACCTGAAGGGAAG
>DAIPLF010000330.1:0-3110 GCA_036769375.1 Candidatus Aminicenantota bacterium
TCTTTAATGAACGCGTTTTGCGGGATGAAATGATCCGTATCGTAGAGCTTCAGGACTTTATCCCCTTTCGGGGTTCCCAAAAGATCGAACATCGGTTTGACTGTCGTCGCGTAAGGGAAGGTCATGTCGTATTTTCCATTGAGCATTAAAGTCGGGATTTTCACGCGTGTGACATAGTTGATCGCATTCGCCTCAGGACGCCCAGCGCCCCACATGCCGCCCACGCCGAGGACACTGACTTTGAGGCGCTCTTCCACCGCCGGGATGATGGCTCCCCACTCTCCTCCCCAGCTCATGCCTAGAAAAGCGATTTTGTCAGCGTCAATATCCGGCCGGGTTTCCAGATAATCTATGCTTCGGCTCATATCTTTGACCAGTTTGATCAGGTACTCGGTAAAGAGCCGGCTGTTGTCCCCTGTATGGATGGCCGCCAATTTTTCGTCGCTCCGCTCAAACGTTCCTTTATAGACGGGATAGAGGACGGCGCGGCCGTCTTTGACAATGAAAGAAAGAAAATATTCAAATTCATAATATTTGTCCAAGTCCAGACTTGATTTCTGATAAACGGAACTTGAGCCGGGGAAATAGATGACCGTTTGGAAAGGCGGCTGGGCGTTCTTGGGAAGAAAAAGATAGGCGATCACCCGCTCATTTTCGTAGGCCGCATCAAGGGTGATTTTTTCCTGGATCCAGTCTTTAGCGCTCTCGTTCCTCCATTCCAAGCGCGCGTCCAAGTCCTTTTTATCGTAGGCAAATTGGTCCTTGTAGACTTTAAATACCGAATCCGGGGCGGGCTTAAGTTGATAAAAATCTGGGACCATTTCAACTTGGGCCAACTGAAACGCGGATTTCGGGATCTTTTGTGGATCGATATAAAGAGCACAACGGAAACCGTTCTTAGACGAACGGTCGAACATAGACGCCTGGCTCAGGTTCTCGAACATATAAGTGACGTCATTCCAGGCCCCGCCCCTGATGATCCTGCCTTCGGGGGCTTCGTTCCAGCCCCACTCCCTGACATTGCCGGCCATGTCATAGGCTCCGTAATAATTCAGGTTCGGCCGGCTGCCGGCGGCCACCGGACCTGCCCCGCCGAAGCCCATGAACGGCAGGTACCAAGTCGGGTAGACTCTTTGAAGGGCGGCCAAACCCCAGTGGTAAATCGTCGGAAGCGTGCGGCCCGCGAATTCGGCGAAAGCCGCTGCCTCATACCAGCTCACTCCGGAAACCGGGTAGTCCGCCTGGCCCTCGGGGTAGACCCCGCCCTGCCAGGTGGACGGTCCCGGACGGCCGGTCGTATCGACGAGCAAAGCCAGGGCATCATCCCAAGACAGATTTTTGCCATTGTTGACAAAGGGCTGTTTCCAATATTCTTTTTTATGATACCCGCCTTGGTCGACGAATTCCTTATACTTTTTGTTCGTCACCTCATATCGATCGATGAAAAAGTCCTCGAGGACTCCAGCATCGGTTTTCCCGCTCGGGATACGGACCATATCGCCGGGGATTGTCCCCACCGCCTCGAGGCGCCTTTCCACGCCGAGGATATCTTCCTGCTTTATCGGATCGTAAGAAAACCCAGACGCAGCGAATTCGAGTGTGTCGTATCCCTCTTTCTCCATTTTCCAGCGAAAGAAACTCCGCGGCAGCCGGATCTTTCCGATCGGTGTTGTCCCGATAGAGCGCCACTCGCGCTCCGGGAAAGAGTACTCCTTGATAAAAACTCGGACCCCGGCCGGGATCGTCTTGATCGGGACTTCCCTCACGCATCGAGGGAAAAACTCTTTAACCTTCGGGTCGTCGGGAAGATACTCGGCGGCTTTTTCGTAGAGGTCGAGCATCCGAAAACCTTCTTTCGGTTGTCGAGGCGCTGCTTCATCCAAAAGACCTTGGAGCTCGGGAAGCACGATTTGGCGCGCCCAGCGGATTTTCGCCTGGCGATTGAGGATGGAATAGATCAAGATACCGAGGGCGATAATGACGAGGGCGGCAGGAACGGCGACGAGAGGCCTACGGATGACGCGGAGGAAGGAACGGGGGTTGAAGACGCCGGCCTTTTCCTTTTCGAGGGCGGCCTGGAGCTTTTTGAGGTCGGCCAGCATCTCGGCGGCTGAGCTGTAACGATCTTCCGAGTTCTTCTTCAGCGCCCGGCGGATGATCCGCTCGAACTCTCCCGGGACCTTGGGCGCGATCGCTCTGAGCGGCCTCGGCTCCTCGTGGAGGATATTGTGGATGATCGCGGATTCAAGGTCCCCTCTGAACGGCATCTTCCCGCTCGCCAGCTCGTAGAGGACGACTCCCAGCGACCAGATGTCCGTCCGCGCATCGACAGCCTCTCCTCTTGCCTGTTCGGGCGACATGTAGGACGCCGTCCCCATGGTAGAGCCCTCTTTCGTGATCATGGCCGAGCCGGTGACTTTGGCCAAGCCGAAGTCCATGATCTTCGCCTGGCCTTTCTCCGTCAGCATGATGTTCGCGCTCTTGATGTCCCGGTGGAAGATCCCCTTCTTATGGGCCTCGTCCAGTCCGGCGCAGACCTGGAGGGCGATATCGAGCACGCGGTCGAAGGGAAGAGGGCCTACGGCAGCCTTATCTCTCAAGTTCTCCCCCTCGATGTATTCCATCGAGATGAAAGCCTTTTCCGTTTGGTCGTCGACCTCATAGATGGTGCAAATGTTGGGGTGGGACAGGGCCGCTGCGGCCTGGGCCTCGATAATGAACCGCCTTCTGATGTCCTCGTCCAGGGCAAGCTCGGGCGGGAGGAACTTCAAGGCTACGGAACGTTTGAGTCGCATATCATCGGCCAGATAAACGACCCCCATTCCGCCCCGGCCCAAAATCCTGGTGATTTGGTAGTGACCGGCGATAACGGTTCCGGAGGCAAACTCCGCCGGCCATTTGACGAATGTCCGAGTGAACGATGCCTCTCCCCCCGGAAGCGCCGTCGCGCACTTCCGGCAAAACTTCGAATCTTCCAGATTATCGATACCGCAAGACGGGCACTTCATCGTTCCCCTCCCCCTCAGGGGAAATCGGGCTCAATTCGAATGGATGAAAAGCTTAGGATATTGGGCTTGCAGATCTCTTCTCTCCTGTGCCGTTTATCATAA
>DAIPLF010000331.1:0-3094 GCA_036769375.1 Candidatus Aminicenantota bacterium
GGATAGGGCTTGTCCGGCCAGATATGGACCCGGAAGGCGTCCGGGTTTGTGTTGGTGGGAAAGTGGTTGACCTGGGTCATTTCGAGGGGCAGCGCCTTGATCGGGAACTTCTTGGCGTGAGTGGCGGGCCGGGCTGAGGACCGGAAGGGGCTGATGAGGATCGGAGAAATGAATATGGCCGCGGCCACCCAGATCAGGATGACTTGACGCCAGCTCTTCTTCGCGCTCGGCAGGAAGAAAAACAAGGGGTAGATGTTGAGAAAGTAGCGGTTGGCCAGGCTGCCTCCCCCTCCGCCGTAGAACTCGGGAGTGAGGATGATATAGATGAGGATCCCGCCGGCCAGCGCGCCCAAAGTCAGCCAATCGGACAGGCGACGTTTCGCCCGGAAAAAAAGGAGGAGAGCGAGGAAGGCAGGGAAGAAATACCAGGCGATGCCGGTGAAGCGGCCGAAGAAATAATAAAAGAGGTTATAGAGGATGAACTTGGGCGGGATCAGGAAACGCTGGAAGTAGTCCTCCGAGGTCATGGTGCCGCCCAGGTTGTCAAAGGTCAGGTTGGGTTTCTCCAGGGGAAAGCTGCCGATGAATGTCTTGCGCTCACCGCCCTGGTAGTTCCAGTCCGAGGTGAGAAGATAATTGGCTCCGAAAAGGACCCCGATCGTCAGGAGGAAGATGACGGCCAGCACCAGCGCTTTCGAGAACTTTTTTTCATAGAGAGCATAAAGGACAAGAGGGGCCAGGAGGACGATGTTGGGCGGCTTGGAGAAAACCGCGATACCGACCAAGAAAGCGGCCAGGTAGTCCGTGCCCGGCGAGAGAAGAAAGGAACGGGCCGTCCCGGCAGCGCTCGAGGAGGGGGGCGCTTCCCTGGCTTTGACCTTGTAGATCCAGAGGAAGACGATGATGAAAGCCAGGCAGAAATTGAAAAAGTCGGGCGAGATCCAGAGATAATACACCCCGGTCACAGTGGCGAAGAGAAAGCTCAGAACGTAAGCTATCGAAGGGAGGGGCAGGTTGGCCCGGGAGAGATAGGCGAATCCCAGAAGCATGACGATGAGCAGCAGGAAAGCATGGAAAACAAGAAAGCCGTTATAGCCGAAAACCCGGACAAAGGGCGCGGCGAACAACGAATAGGCCCAGGACTTGGCGAAGAATATCCGGCCGTTGCGGGCCTTTTTTAGAAAGATGCCCTGCGGCCCTGCGTCGAAGTCCTGGTAATAACGGACCAGGTCCTTTTTGGTGTACTCCAGATCGAGGTCGTGGGCGATGCTCTGGGTCAGGGCAAAGTAGACGGCCTGGTCGGCGGACAGGAAACCCTGGCTGATGACCGGGAGGTTGATGGACAGAGAGAACCCGAGGGCGAAGATAAAAACCAGGAAGATCGCGGTATAGGCCCCCTTTCTTGGCTGGGTGGTGTCCGCGGGCATCAGGTTTGACCTGTCCCTAATGAGATATCACAGTCAAGACCAAAATTCAACGAGGCTCGGGGGAGTCCCTCCGAAAGACGCGAATTTTTCCCAGCGAGAAAAATCCGCTCCCCGTCCTCGCTCCGCTCTCCTCTCGCCGAGCCGAGAGGAACCGTGCCCGCTCCACTGCGGAGGGCTTTCGTAGATGCCAGAACTAGGGTAACGTTATCTTCGGTAGAGGCTGAGGTAGGCGCCGATGATGCGGTCGCCCCAGATGAGAGCGATGAAGGCGGCCGGCGCCAGGAAGCTCCCAAATGGCAAGGAGAACTGGAGGTCCTTTTTCCGGAAAGACAGCAGAAAAACTCCCACCAGGGCCCCGGCGAGGGACGCCACCAGGAGCGTAAAGAAAGCCTTCTGCCAGCCCAAATAGGCGCCGACAAGAAGCATCATGGTCACATCGCCCATGCCCAGGCCTTCCTTTTTCCTCAAGAGCCAGTACACGCCATAGATGGCCAGAAGGAAGCCGGCACCGGCGACCGCGCCGACCAAGGCCTGACGCAGGCTCAGGTCCGGGCGGAACCAGGAATAGACAAGGGCCAGGGCCAGGCCGGGCAGGGTGATCTCATCGGGGAGGATCTGATGGGTGAGATCGATGAAGCAGAGGGCGATGAGGGCGCTGGCAAAAAAGCAGGATGTGAAGAAATGGAGGCTCAAGGCGAACTGGCCATGGAGAAGCAGAAAGCAGACCGCAGTGACCGCCTCGACAAACGGATAAAGGAGAGAGATCTTCGAGCCGCAGGAGCGGCATTTTCCCCGGAGGAGAAGGTAGGAGAGGATGGGGATATTGTCGTGGGGTTTGATCCGCGTCCGGCACTGCGGACAGGATGAGGGAGGCCAGGCCAGGCTCTGACCTCGGGGAAGGCGGTAGATGACGACGTTAAGAAAGCTCCCCCAGGCCAGGCCGAAAAGGGCGATGATTATCTTTTCCACCAGACGCTCGGAGCTTGGATTTCTCCCGTCTTGGGATCATAGATGTAGTCTTTGCCGTCCAGGTCCTTGGGGAGCGATGAGAGAATCCCGTGGCTGATGAGTTCTTCGAGGCCGGCAGGAGGCCGCTCGTATCTGTCTCTGAACTTCCGGACGGCCTCTTGGAGAAGGTTTGTATCCGCTGCGGCCTTGACCTGATAGAGGTGCTTGCCGGCGATCTTCCTGGTGCGCTCATCCTGGGCCGTCTTGTACACTTCCATCCAGGTTTCCCAGGATTCTTTGAGGTCCATCGTGCGGAAAACGGACGCGGCGTAGAGTCTCTTGGCGATCTCCGGCGCGCCCGGGATCTTGGTCGTCTTTTCGTAGTATTTCCGCGCCGTCTCATAATCCCCGGCTCGCTGGGCATGATGCCCGGCCTCGAAGGGGAAGATCCACTGGTCTGGGTTCTTGGCCAGACCCAGGTCCAGGATCTTGAGGGCGAGCTTGAGATCCTTGGCTTCGTTGACGGCGATCAAGGCGCCGATTTCGTAGGGGTCGGCATAACGAGGGTCAAGCTCGGCGATGATCGAAAAGATGTGCTCCAGGTTTTGGAAGCGGTCCACGATGGTATACGTCGTGTAGTACTGGATGGCCCAGATGTAGATGAGATCGGCCGCGAGAGAGGAGTAGCCGAAGGTGGCGTATTTCAGGTACTTGCCCGA
>DAIPLF010000332.1:0-3091 GCA_036769375.1 Candidatus Aminicenantota bacterium
TGAATGTCCTGTTGACCGGAGCCACGGGCTATATCGGAAGACGGCTCCAGGAAAAACTGATCGCCGACGACTCCGTCCGTCTCCGGCTGTTCATCCGAAATGCCCGGAAAGTCCAGGCGGATTTCGGGGATCGAGTCGAGCTGTTCGAAGGAAATACCCTGGACCGGGATTCGATCCAACAAGGGCTCGAAGGCATTGATGTCGCCTATTATCTTATTCATTCGATGGGGGCCGGCGCGGATTTTGAAAAGCTTGACCGGTCGAGCGCCCAAAATTTCCTCGATGCCTGCATCGCGAACAGGGTGAAAAGGATCATCTACCTCGGGGGGTTGGGAAAGAAGGATACGGCCTCCAAACACCTGAGGAGCCGGCTGGAAACGGGAGAGATCCTGAGCTCGAGGCCCGACCGGATCCAGTGTGTTTGGTTCCGGGCCGGCATCATCATCGGATCGGGCAGCGCCAGTTTCGAAATCATCCGTCATCTCGTCCAGAAGCTCCCCGTAATGACCACTCCCAAATGGGTCCGGACGCAGACCCAGCCCGTCGGTGTACCGGATGTGCTCGAATATCTCTTCCAGGCCAAAGACGCAGAAATCGAGGGAAGCGTCACGGTCGACATCGGCGCGGAGAAAATGAGCTTTAGAGACATGCTCCTTCGGGCGGCCGGCGTTATGGGACTGAAAAGATTCATCATTCCCGTGCCGCTCCTCAGTCCCCGGCTATCTTCCTACTGGCTCAAGCTGATGACGCCTGTCCCTTATCCCATCGCCAAAGCCCTGATCCAAGGATTGAAATCGGAAACAACGATCCAAAACGATAACGCCCGGAAATACTTCCCGGGGATCCATCCCCTCGCTTATGAGGAATCCTTCCGGGGGGCGCTCAACGAGATCGAAAGAAAGCAGGTCGTCAGCCGCTGGTGCGACAGCAGCGCCCAAAGGACGTGCGACATCGAGGGGCAGGACCAGCTGGAATCTGCCGTTTACAGGGAGACGGTCTCCGCTGATTTCGGCGCTCTTCCAGCAGAGGCGGTTTTTGCCGTAGTGGAATCGATCGGAGGGGACAGCGGCTGGTTCACCTATGACTGGCTGTGGCGACTGAGGGGCTTCATCGATATCCTTTTTGCCGGTCCCGGGTTGAGCCGGGGACGCCGTGATCCCAACAGGCTCCGGATCGGCGACGGCCTGGACTTCTGGAAAGTCGTCGACTTGAAAAAGAATAAGAGACTACTCCTTGTCAACCAGATGAGGGTTCCAGGGAAGGCGTGGCTGGAATTCTCCATCAAGGGCAGTCAACTGGCCGTGACGGCTCACTATTACCCGAAAGGACTCTGGGGAAGGTTGTACTGGTTTCTGACCAAACCCCTCCACAAGCTTATTTTCCCGGATATCACAAAAGGAATCATTAAAAAAGCGGACCAAAGACAATCACGGAAGGGGAATACAGGGTGTATATTTTAAATCTGAGCGGCTGTGATCGCGACAAAGGAGTTTTCCCATGAAAAAATGGTCATGCGGAGTCTTTGCGGCCCTGATCCTCGCCTGGCTGGCCGTCGGCGATACGGGTCATAGAGCCGGCCTTGAGGTCTCCAGCTTTGGCGAGGACGCCTTTGAATCCTGCACCAGCATCCTCGTTGGGAAACTGGCTTCGGCCGACGGCTCGACCATGACCTCGCATTCCTGCGACAGCATGTCCGACAGGACCTGGATCACCGTCGTTCCCCACCTGAAGCACAAGCCCGGAGAGATGTGCGTGGTTTACCACAACTCGAAAGAAACGCGGCGGCCAGATGACAAAAACCGCCTCCCCAGCGGCCAGATCCCCCAAGTCTCCGAGACCTTTGCTTATATCAATACGGCCTATCCCGTTATGAACGAGCACCAGTTGGCCATTGGAGAAACCACCTTCGGCGGAAAGATGGAGCTCCGGAGCAAGGACGGGATCATCGATTGTCCCGAGCTCTACCGCCTGGTGTTGGAGCGGGCCAAGACCGCCCGCGAAGCGATCCGGATCGCCGACGAGTTGACCAAGACCTATGGCTATAACGATTATGGGGAGTGCTTCACCTTCGCCGATCCCCAGGAAACCTGGCATTTCGAGATCCTCGGCCCCGGCGTCGGGAAAAAAGGAGCGGTCTGGGCGGCGGCACGGATCCCCGACGATGAGGTCGGTGTCTCGGCCAACGCCAGCCGCATCCGGCAGCTTAACCTGAGCGATCCGGAAAACTTCATGGCCTCGGCCAACATCCATTCGCTCGCCCAGGAGATGGGCTGGTGGGATCCGGCGAGCGGGAAGCCTTTCGAATTCTGCTATGCCTACGCTTCCCGGGAAAGCATGGGCAGCCGGCGCCGCGAATGGCGGGCCCTGAGCCTGCTCGCTCCTTCGCTCAAGCTCGACCCCAACGGCGAAAACTTCCCTCTATCCGTCAAGTCCGAGAAGAAGTTGACGGTCCAGGATGTCCTGAACATCTTTCGCGATACCTATCAAGGCACCCCCTACGATATGACCAGGGGCCTTGTTCAGGTCAACCGCGAAGGGAAGGCCTCCACGAGCCCAGTCGCCCACCCTTTTATGAACCGGGAGATGATGGATCTCCTCAAGGTCCGGCCCGAGCGGACGATCGCCTGCAAGAGGGCGACCTACCTCCAGATCACCCAATCCCGAAGCTGGCTTCCCGACCCCATAGGCGGAGTGGTCTGGCTGGGATATGACAATCCTGTAACAACACCTCACACGCCGTTCTATTGCGGGATCACCAGGATGCCGGATTCCTACATGGTCGACGGCCGGGCCGGATACAGCCGGAATTGTGCCTGGTGGGCCTTCCGGAAGGTGAGCCAGATAGCCACGCTCTATTGGCAGCCGATGAGCCAGTCGATCGCCAAGG
Organism: Candidatus Aminicenantota bacterium; assembly: GCA_036769375.1. GTDB lineage: Bacteria > Acidobacteriota > Aminicenantia > Aminicenantales > UBA8522 > UBA8522. The sequence continues at coordinate 2,888 of DAIPLF010000332.1, forward strand.
TCTGGTCGCCGATGGAGGAGAAGGCTTTTGCTGACCAGGCCAAGTTCGAAGAGGAAGCCTTGAGCTTGTACAAGCAGAACCCGGCCAAAGCGCGTGAATTCTTGACCTCCTATTGCGTCAAGATGGCCGAGGACGCCGTCGCTGCCTACTGGAAGCTGGAGGAGGATCTCTGGGGAAGCTTCAGCCAAAATTTTTAGGTCACTT
>DAIPLF010000333.1:0-3069 GCA_036769375.1 Candidatus Aminicenantota bacterium
AATCTGCGGGTCAAAGCCGTTGGGGTCACGGAGAAGCCCCGCCTCGCCGAGATCGAGCCCAAGGGGAAAGACCCGAAAGCAGCCCGGATCGACCGCCGGACCATGCGGTTTGACGGCAGGAGCCAGGGGGCGGATGTCTATGCCAGGGAAAAGCTGGGCGCTGGGAATGTCATCTCGGGGCCGGCCCTCGTCCTGGACTATGAGTCGACGGCGGTCGTCCCGCCCCGTTTTGTCTGCCGCGTGGACCGCTTCGGCAACTTGATCCTTAAACAACAGAAATGAAAAAAGTCGATCCGGTTGAGCTCGAGATCTTCAAGAGCATCTTTGTCTCCATCGCCGAAGAAATGGGTGTCACGCTCTGCCGGTCCTCCTTTTCTCCCAACATCAAAGAGCGGAGGGATTTCTCCTGCGCCGTCTTTGATGCGCGAGGACAGACCGTTGCTCAAGGGGACCATCTTCCCGTCCATCTGGGAGCCATGCCGCTTTCCGTCCGGAGCGTCATCGAGAACATCGACCTCGGGCCCGGCGATACCGTCATCCTTAATGACCCGTTCCGCGGCGGCACCCACCTTCCCGACATCACAATGGTTTCACCCGTCTTCGTGAAGGGGCGCGGCCAGCCGGCGTTTTTCGTCGCCAACCGGGCCCACCATTCCGATGTGGGCGGCATTGCCCCCGGTTCCATGGCCCTGGCGACGGAGATCTTCCAGGAGGGTATCATCATCCCTCCGGTGAAGCTCGTCCGACGCGGCCGGATCGACAGGGATCTGCTCAGCTTCGTGCTGGCCAACGTCCGGACGCCGGAGGAGCGCGAGGGTGACCTGACGGCCCAGTTGGCCGCCAACCGGATCGGCGGGCGCCGGCTCGTCGAGATCGCCGGCAAATACGGGCTTTCAAAGACTTTAAGCCACATGCGGCACCTCCAGGACTATTCCGAAGAGATCGTGCGGCAGGCCATCCGCGAAATCCCCGATGGGGATTACAGCTTCGCCGACCGGCTGGACGATGACGGGGTGGGCCGGGGGCCGGTGCCCATCCGGGTGACCGTCCGGGTCCGGGGGAGTTCGGCCGTGGTCGATTTCAGCGGTTCCGCCCCCCAGGTGGAGGGGAGCGTCAACGCGAATTTCGCCATCACGCTCTCGGCCACAATGTATGTTTTCCGCTCGATCATCCGAGGCGATGTCCCCTGCAACTCCGGGTTGTTGCGGCCGATCCGGGTCGTCGCGCCAGAGGGAACTGTGGTCAACGCCCGTCCTCCTGCCGCCGTGGCCGGAGGGAATGTTGAGACTTCACAACGGATCACGGACGTACTTCTGGGGGCGCTGGCCAAGGCGATCCCGGACAGGGTGCCGGCCGCCTCAAGCGGGACGATGAACAATATCACCTTCGGCGGGTGTCATCCGGAGACCGGGAGGAATTTTGCCTATTACGAGACGATCGGAGGGGGTATGGGCGCCAGCCCGATAAGGGATGGGATCAGCGGCGTCCATACCCATATGACCAACACGCGGAACACTCCCGTCGAAGCCCTGGAGCACTATTTGCCGGTCCGGGTCGGACGTTATTCGCTGCGCCGGGGTTCGGGCGGGAAGGGGCAGTTCAGGGGGGGAGACGGGATCGAGCGGGAGTTCGAGTTCCTGGCGCCGGCTCAGGTGAACATCCTTTCGGAGCGGCGGAAGTTCGCTCCCTATGGTTTGGCTGGAGGGAAGCCGGGAAAAAGAGGGAAGAATATCCTTGTTCGGAACGGCCGGGCGCAGAGCTTGGGAGGAAAAGTCTCGTTCCGCGTGAGGGCCGGGGACAAGGTCATTATCAGGACACCGGGTGGCGGCGGCTTCGGAAAGGCTCGGGGTGGGAAAAATAGAGAATGACGTGGCTTCGATCGATAACGTCGCCGCAGCGGAAGGCGCTCCTTTCCGCCTCCCTCGGCTGGATGCTCGACAGCATGGACATCATGCTCTACGCCATGGTCCTGGCGCACTTGATGGGGCATTTCGGGATGTCGACGGCCACGGCAGGGCTGATGAGCTCCTTGACGCTCTTGGCCTCGGCGCTGGGCGGGATCGTTTTTGGCTTGATCGCCGACCGCTTCGGCCGGGTCAAGGCCTTGATGGGAAGCATCCTGATCTATTCTGTTTTCACGGGTGCCTGCGGGCTCTCCCAGAACATCATCCAGCTGGCGGCTTTCCGGGTGCTGCTGGGTTTGGGCATGGGGGGAGAATGGGCAACGGGGGCGGCTTTAGTCGCCGAAACCTGGCCGTCCGACCACCGCGGGAAAGCCCTGGGGATCATGCAGAGCTCCTGGGCCGTGGGGTATGCTCTGGCGGCGGCCATCACCGCCGTGGTCCTTCCGAGGTGGGGTTGGCGTGCGGTTTTTTTTGTCGGCGTCCTGCCGGCCCTTTTGACGTTCTGGATCCGGCGCCACGTTGAGGAGCCGGAGATCTGGAAAAAGAGCGCGGGCGAAAAGAAGTCTGCCGTCTCCCGGGCGGGTCTGAGCGAGATCTTCCGCCGGCCGTTTCTAAAGGACACGTTGGTTACGACGCTGATGAACGCCGGGACGATGTTCGCCTGGTGGGGACTCTTCACCTGGATCCCGGCCTATCTCGGGCTGCCTGCGGAGCAGGGGGGTATGGGGCTCGATGTTGTCAAGACGTCCACCTGGATCATCGTCATGCAAGTGGGGATGTGGCTTGGGTACGTAAGCTTCGGGTTCATTTGCGACCATATCGGGCGGAAGAAGACGTACATTATCTACCTCTTTGCAGCGGCCGCCTTGGTCATCCTCTACAGCAGCGTCCGGCAGAATGCGGCCCTGCTTCTGCTGGGGCCCTTTGTCGCTTTTTTTGGGACCGGATACTTTTCCGGGTTTGGGACGATCACGGCAGAGATCTATCCGACGCGCATCCGGGCCTCGGCCCAGGGGTTCACCTACAACATCGGCCGAGGTTTGAGCGCCCTGGCGCCGTTTACGATCGGAGCGCTGGCCAAAGGACACGGGTTGGCCTGGGCCTTTTATCTCACCGCCGGGTTTTTCCTCTTCTCCGCCGCGACCGCCTTCGCCCTGCCCGAGAC
>DAIPLF010000029.1:0-11094 GCA_036769375.1 Candidatus Aminicenantota bacterium
GCCCGAGCCTTATTTGACAGAAATGACGCTGTATGTTAAATTTATGGCCGAATTCTTGTCTTTAAGGATAACCCATGTTCGCGATCATCAAGACAGGCGGAAAGCAGTACAGGGTTCAAGTAGGAGACGTCCTCAGCATAGAGAGGCTTCCGGCAGGGGCGGGTAAGACGGCCCTGTTTGACCAAGTGCTTCTCATCGCCGACGACAAAGAGACCCTGATCGGGACCCCGGTCATCGAAAAGGCCGCGGTCAGAGCCGCGATCATCGAGGATTTCAAGGGAGAAAAGGTCATCGTCTTCAAGAAGAAGAGGCGCAAGCAGTACAGGCGGACGCGGGGCCATAGGCAGGAGCTGACGAGGGTCAAGATACTGAACATCGCTGCCGATGCGGCCCTAATGCCGCCGGAAGAGAAGATCGAGCCCGAGCCGAAACCCGAGGAAACCCTTGTTAGGGCCCAGAAGGCTGAGGAAGCGGCGGCCCCGAAGCCGGCCAAGAAGGAAGCCAAGCCCAAAGAGAAGGCCGCCAAGCCGGAGAAAGAGAAAAAAACCGCCAAGTCCAAGAAGGAGGCGCCGGGCAAGCCCTCCCAGAAGAAAAAGGCGAAATAAAGGAGACCCCGCATGGCCCACAAGAAATCGAGCGGCAGCGCAAGAAACGGGAGGGACAGCTGCGGAAAGCGGCTGGGCGTCAAGATGTTCAGCGGCCAGCAGGCCAAGGCCGGGTCGATCCTGGTCCGTCAAAGGGGCACCCCCGTCAAGCCCGGGTCCAATGTCAGCCGTGGCAAGGACGATACTCTCTTCGCCCGGGTCGAAGGGATCGTCCGCTTCGAGGACAAAGGAAGCAGGGGGAAATTCGTTTCGGTCCTGCCGGCATAGTGGTGTTCGAGAAAACTGGTTCCGCATTCCACCGACAAGAATTTCTGATGCCGGTGCTCTTCTTTCTCTAAAGGAGGGACCGGTCCAGAGCTAATGTTCGTCGATCAAGTCAGAGTTTTTCTCCGCGCGGGCAAGGGGGGCGATGGATGCGTCAGCTTCCGCCGGGAGTGGGGTGTCCCCAAGGGGGGTCCGGACGGAGGCCGCGGCGGGGACGGGGGGAGCATTTTCTTGGAGGCCGAGGCCGGATTGAGTTCTCTCTCCTGGTTCCGCTTTCATCCGATCAACGCAGCCCGGAAAGGCGCCCCCGGCGAAGGCAGCAACCGCTCCGGGAAGAAAGGCGAAGACCTGGTCTTGCGAGTTCCGGTCGGCACCGTCGTTAAGCAGGCCTCGACGGGAAAGGTGATTTTTGACTTCCTGCAGGCCGGCCAGAGATTTCTCGCCGCACGAGGCGGAAAGGGCGGGCGGGGAAACGCCACCTACGCGACGCCCACTCACCAGACACCCCGCGAATGGCAGCCCGGTGTGCCTGGAGAAGAAAACGAGCTCGTCCTCGAGCTCAAGCTCATCGCCGATGTCGGGTTGGTCGGCTTTCCCAACGTCGGCAAGTCCACCCTTATCTCCAGGATCTCGGCGGCCAAACCTCTCATAGCCGACTATCCGTTCACGACCCTTTCCCCCTATCTCGGCGTCGTCGATGTGGGGACCGACAGGAGCTTCATCGTGGCCGATATCCCCGGCCTCATCGAGGGGGCGCACTTGGGGCACGGCCTGGGAACCCGTTTCCTGAAGCACATCGAGCGGACGAAAGCGCTTGTTCATATCATTGATGTCTCCCCTTATAGCGGCCGGGACCCGGTCAAGGATTTCCGGGTGGTTATGGGCGAGCTCAGCTCTTACAGCCCCGATCTCATCAAGCGACCCCAAATCCTGGTGGCCAACAAGATCGACCTCCTCAACCAGGACAAGAAGAGGCTGGAGGCCGTAAAGCGGTTGGCCGCCCGCCGCAAGCTGCCGTTCTTTGCCATCTCCGCAATGAAGAAGAAAGGGCTGAAGGAGCTCGTCGCCGCCATGGCCCGGATACTTGTCGGGCTTGAGGAAGAGGCGAAATAAGGAATGGAGCACAAGCGGATCGGCCTGCTGGGAGGAACATTCAATCCGGTCCATAGGGGGCATCTGCGGGCGGCCGAGGAAGTCCGGCTGAGGTTCGGACTGAGCCGGGTCCTCTTCATCCCGTCCTACATCCCCCCGCATAAGCAAACGGCCGACATCGCCTCCCCTGAAGACCGTTTCGCCATGGTTGAACTGGCTTTACGCTCCCACTCCCGGATGGAGGCCTCCTCAGTCGAGATCGAAGCCAGGGAGAAATCCTATTCCATCATCACCCTGAACAAGCTCAAGGCCGTCTACGCGGACGCCGACATCTTTTTCATCCTCGGTGTCGATGCCTTTCTGGAGATCGAGACCTGGAAGTCCTACCGGGACGTTCTCGAGCAGTGCCGGTTCATCGTCATCAGCCGGCCGGGATTCAACCTGGAAAAGGCCCGAGAGGTTCTTCCCTCCGAATATGGCGGGAAGATCGGCGAGTGCAGCCGGTCGGGCCCCGTCGGAGAAGATATCCTGGCCCGTTACCAGATATTTCTGGTTCCCATCAAGGCCTTCGATATCTCTTCGACGGAAATCCGCCGCCGGGTCCGGGCGGGACGGTCCATTCACCGGATGGTACCGGGCCCCGTCGAGGAATATATCCGTAACAAAAAGCTGTATCAGGAGTAAAATGGCGAAAGACAGCCCCCCCAAGTTCTCCAAAAAGAGCCTCCCTCCCGAGGTCAAGCTCTCCGTCAAGGTCAGCCAGGACAAGAAAGCGGAGGATATCGTCGTTCTTGACCTCAGGGAAATCTCCACTTTCACCGATTTCTTCGTCATCGTGACGGGCAATTCTTCCCGTCAGAATACGGCCATCTATGAGTCCATCCAGCAGGAACTGAAAAAAGGGAAGCTGCTGCCGATCGGGGTTGAGGGACGAGAATCAGCCGAGTGGATTCTCATCGATTACGGGAGTTTCGTCGTCCACGTTTTTTCGCGGCAGACCCGGGGTTATTACTCGCTCGAGAAACTCTGGGGCGACGCCCCGCGGCTCTCTTACGCCGGAGCCTGATCGGATCACGTTTCCTATTGACTTTTCCGCCTCGAGTCATTATTAAGTATGGGCCATTTTTTTGGCCGGGCCGTTTGTGCCCGGCGCCCGCTCCGGGAAGATGAAACAGCGTTCGTCGTCGCGGCTCAGGATCCTCTGGCCCGGAAGGACCAGGACCCCGGAATGGAAGACCATGCAGGGTTTCTATCTGGCAAGGATCCGTCAGCTCGAGCCCTGCGAGCTAGTGGAGGTCAAGGAGGCCAGAGGCTTGGAGGACCGGCAGGCTCAAAAAATTATGCAGATCGAGGCGAAAAACCTTGAAAAACACCTCCGGGATGATTATATTATCTGCCTCTTTGACCGAGGGAAAGAGATGAGTTCAGAGGAATTGGCACGACTTATCGGGGAACGGATAGCGTCCCCCCGGCCGACTGCCTTTGTCGTCGGCGGGTTCGCCGGCCTGGCGGACAGCGTCCTGGAGAGAGCCGACCTCCGCCTGTCCCTTTCCCGGATGACCTTCTCCCATGAACTGTGCCGTGTCGCGCTGTTGGAGCAGGTTTACCGGGCTTTGACCATTTTGAAGGGTAGACACTACGCTAAGTAAAGGGGGAGATGTTGACCAAGAAAGAGAAAAACGCATACCAGAAAACGCTCCTTGCCCAGAAGGAGAAAATCGTCAGGAAGCTGAGCCAGCTGACCAACGAAAGCAAAGAAGTCGAGACTGACATCGCTCAGGATATCGTGGACAAAGCCGAAAGCTCTTACACCAAGGAATTCCTGCTCAGCCTGTCAAATGCCGAGAGAGAGCAGCTCGTGCTTATCGATGACGCCCTTCGCAGGCTCAAAACCAAAGAGTTCGGGATCTGCCAAATGTGCGCCAAGGCCATCGGAAAAAAACGGTTGGTAGCTCTGCCCTGGACGCCCTACTGCATCGACTGTCAGCAGAAGAAAGAAGCAGAAAAGGGTTGACCTCGCTCCTGGCCCGCCGGCTTTCCCTTTGGGGAAAGCTCGGGGAGCTCCTCCTTTTTCCCTCTTCCTGCCAGGTCTGTGAGGCTCTCCTGGAGAGGACCGGCGAAAAAGTCATCTGCCGGGATTGCCTGGAGAGACTGAGAGGGGCGGATTCCCCTTGCTGTCTCTGCTGCGGACGCTTTTTCGAGGGCGCTGGTGAGCCCCATCTTTGCCTCGATTGCCTGGAGAAGCGGCCCCCATTTACGCGGCACCGTTCCGGGGCCAGGTACGAGGGTATCGCCAAGGATATCATACTTCTCTATAAATACGGGGGGTTCGCCGTCCTCTCCGGGTTGCTGGCGGACTTCCTCGTCCGCACCCTTGGCCAGGAAGAAGACCTCTGGGCCGGAGTCGAGGCCGTCGTCCCCGTGCCCCTTCATCGCTCCAAAGAGAAAAGCCGGGGCTTTAACCAATCGTTGCTCTTGGCCAGAAGACTGGCCGGAAAAAGAAGTCTTCCTCTCCTGAAAGGATGCCTGGTGAAGGTCAGGCCCACCGCGGCTCAGACTTCTCTGGACGCGCGCGCCAGGGAAACAAACCTCAAAGGAGCATTCCGGGTCAAGAGAAGTTTAGGGATCAAAGGAAAAACCGTCCTGCTTGTTGACGATGTCTACACGACAGGCTCGACCATCCGCGAATGCAGCCTGGTGCTCAGAAAAGCGGGGGTTAAGGAAGTCCGGGCGGTGACGATAGCCCGGGCCGGATAGCCGACAACGAAAACCGGCTATTTCTTGGGCTTCTCTTCGGTCGAGGCCTTGACGATCTTGACATTCCGCGGCTTGAGCTCAGGCTTCTTGGGCATGGTGATCTTCAAGACGCCGTTCTCGTGTTCCGCGCGGATTTTCTCCTGGTCGATGTAGTTCGGAAGAGTGAAAGACCTGTAGAAGGAACCATAGGCCCGCTCGATCCGATGGTAGTTCTCTTCCTTGGTCTCCTTTTGCATCTTCCTCTCACCCTGGATGATCAGCGTGCTGTCTTCGATCTTGATTTCGACGTCCTTCTCCTCGATCCCTGGCACTTCGGCCGAAAGCACGAGCTGGTTCTCGTCCTCGTAGATATCTACGGCAGGAGCCCAGGCGCTCGATATCAGGTCCTTGTCCTCGCCGCGGTGGGTCACCGCATCCTCGAACAACCGGTTCATTTTCTCCCTCAGAGTCACCATATCCCTGAAGGGATCCCATCTGATAATCGCCATTTAAAACCTCCTTATCAATTTCGCTCCCCCCTAATATAATATCTTAGTGCTATTTTGTCAAGTATATTTAAATAATAAGAGTTATAAAAAGCCCTCCTTCCATCCTCCTCCCCCCCTGCCCCCTGCTTTGCAAGCGTTCCTCAGGGTAAGATACGTTCAGGATCGCCCCGTTGACGCCCCCGGATCAGAACAGTCGCCTCTCCCCTCAGTGCCCTTTGGCCGGCGTCTCTTAGAATCTGGCTCAGAAGTCCCCGAAGGAACTCCTCATGGACCTTGGTCATTTCCCTCGCAATTACCGCCTCCCTGTCTCCGAGCGCTTCCAGAGCGAGAGCCAAAAAATCCGGGATCCTCCGGGTGGGAAGATAAAAGATCAGGGTCGCCTCTTCTGCCCGCAGGGATGACATAAGCCGGCGCGTTTTTTCCTTTTTTGGAGGAGGGAAGCCGAGAAAAAGAAAGCGATGGGTGGGGAGTCCGGAGGCGGAAAGAGCGGCGCTGGCCGCTGACGGGCCGGGAACGGGAACCACCCTTATGCCCGCGCTGACTGCTTCCCTGATGAGCCGATAGCCGGGGTCCGAAATTCCGGGCGTGCCCGAATCTGAGACTAGGGCGATGTCCTTTCCCTCTTCGAGCAAGGCCATGATCTGGGGGACCCGCTGCCCTTCTTTCGGCTGAAAGTAGCTGATCAGCCTTTTTTGGACGCCGTAGCGGGTAAGGAGCTTGAGCGTCTGGCGGGTGTCCTCGCAGGCGATGGCCGAGACTTCGCGCAGGACCCGGAGCGCCCGGAAGGTGAGGTCCTCCAGGTTGCCGATGGGCGTGGCGACAACGAAGAGATCCCCTCTTCTTTTTCGGCCGGCCTCCCGGTCCTCCATCGGCTATCTGTTCCGGTCGTAAGAATAAAGAAAATCGTGGCCCACGGTCCGGGCTGAGATCTTGGCGATCGGCGGCATCTTCCTCTTGAACTCCGATCTAATGATAAGCGCCTCGATCTTTTTGACAGAATCCTTTTTGAACCCGGAGGAGATGACTTCCTCCGCCGGTCTTCTCTCATCGACCAGTTCATAGAGGATGGCGTCGATTTCGGAATACTTGAGCCCGATCTCTCCCTCGTCGGTCTGGCCGGGCCAGAGCCCGGCGGTCGGTGCTTTCTTGAGGATGCGGGCCGGAAGCCGGAGATGCGTCCCCAGCGCCCGGACCTGGGTTTTGTAGAGGTCGCCCAGGGGGTTGATCGCACAGGCCATGTCCCCGTGGATCGTCCCGTAGCCGGTGAGAAGCTCGGTTTTATTGCTCGTCCCCAGGATGAGGGCCTTCTCCGGGATGGAGTGATCATAAAGGATCGCCATGCGCTCGCGGGCCATCTTGTTCCCGATGCGCTTGCGGTCCTCGGTCGGATAGCGGGCGAAATAGGCATCCACCATCGGCGAGATGTCGATGAGACGGGTCCGGACGCCCAGCTTCCGGGCCAGGGCTTGAGCGTCTTCGACGTCGTCGCTATAGGTATCCTTATAGGGCAGGATCATCCCGAGGACGTTCTTTCCCCCGAGAGCCCGCGCCGCCAGGGCGGCGCACACCGAGGAATCCAGCCCGCCCGAGAACCCGAGGATTCCCTTGTGGAACCCGAACTTGTGGAGTTCCTCCCGGATGAACGCACAGAGGACCTTGGCGACGAACGCCGCGTCAATCTCCATCATCCCCGATGATCCTTTCAAGAGAGCGGAGGATGACCTCAGGCCGGTCATCCCTCAGGAATGTCCATTTCTTGCGGGCCGCGCGGATGTCATCGAGCCGGAGGTCGGCCAGGACGAGCTTCTCCTCGGTCTCCGGCGCTTTGACCAGGCGACGGCCGGATGGACCGAAGATGAACGAGCCGCCGGCGAAGGCCTTGCCGTCCTCGAACCCGACGCGGTTGCAATAAATAACGAAGGTCGTTGAAAAAAAGGAGATGGCCTCACCCATGAGCTCCCACATCCGGCTGGTGGCGAAGACAGGGCCGGCTGTCAGGCCCCTCCCGGGCGCGGCGCTGATGACGATGACGAGGTCGGCTCCGCCGGCAAAAAGAAGATAGCCGGCCCCGTAGTGCAGGAAATCGCGGCAGACCATCAGACCGGCGTTCCCGAAGGACGTGGCGAACGTCCCGAAGGCTTTGCCCGGGGCGAAGAACTTGGCCTCCTCGAACATCCCTCCCGTCGGCAAAAAAACCTTGCGATGGATATGGCTGATCCGGCCGCGGGACAAATAGGCAGCTGAGTTGAAGAAAAGGCCTTTGCGCCGCTCTTCCACGAACCCGAGGACAAGGTCGATTGTCCGGCTCGCCGCGACGATCTTTTGGAAAACGGGATGCCGGGCCGGGTCCAGGGCGACCTCCGGGACGAGGTCCATGAGGGTGTACCCTGTGAGGCTCAGCTCGGGGAAAATGACGATATGGGCTTTGCCCCGGCGGGCTTTCTCTATCGTCTCCAGGTGAAGATCAAGGTTTTTCCGGAGTTCTCCGAGATGGGAAGAGATCTGCGCCAGGGCGACTCTCACGATAAAAAACTAGCACAAACGGAGGCCAAATAAAAGGGGACGCCGCAAAGGCTTTGATAATTAGGCGGCCTTGGAGTATATATAATAAGGAGGAAAAGACCAGGCATGGAACATATCGGCCTGTACCTGCGGAAGGTCCATTTCCGGAAACTCAGCGGGCAGCTGCTCTTCAAACGGGATGCCGTCAAGAAACAGCTCCTTTTCATGGACGGCGACCTTGTCCATGCCAAAACCAATATCCCTGAGGAGAGACTGGGTGAGGTCTTGTTCAAACTCGGCAAGATCTCGAGCGAAGCCCACTCCGAGATCGAGCGCTACATCGAGCCGAGCCGGTCCATCGGGAAATCCCTCAGCGACAAAGGGCTGACGTCTCAACGCAACATCGATGACGGCCTTGCCTACCAGATGCGGGAGATCGCCCTGAGCCTTTTCCCGCACTTCGATGCGGAGATCGTCTTCCAGGAAAAGGCTTCGCTTCCCGGGCAGGGCCTGGTCCATCGCGTCAACCTTCCCTACCTCATCGAGGACGGGATCCGGAGGATGAAGTTCGACCCGGCACTGCAACAATACTTGACGGGAAAGTCGCCTTACCCCAAGGAAAGAGCCTTTGCCCACCTCCTGACCGAGGAAGAGAAGGAGATGCTGGACAAGGTCAAAGGAGGGGAGGAGTCCGCTTCCCTCTGGCGGACACTCAAGTACAACTCCGATTTCTTCTGGAAGAGCCTCTACCTGTTCTATTGCCTGAATCTGGTCGACTTCAGGGACAAAGACCAGATTTCCGCCGAAGAGGTTGCCCAGAAAGAGCCGGTGGATGAAGCCGCCTCCGGTTCCTCCCGCGAGCAGTTAGAGGAAGTCGTGGCTTTCCAGGAGAAGATCGGGGGTATGAATTACTACCAGATCCTGGCGATTTCCAAACAGGCGACCGAGGAGGATATCAAGAAGGCCTATTTCCAGCTGGCCCGGAGGTTCCATCCCGACCGGTTTGACCGTTCTACCTCTGCCGCCGACCGGGCGAAGATCGAAGATGTTTTCGACAAGATCACCAAGGCCTACCACACCCTGACCAATCGGGAACTCCGCAAAGTCTACGATGTGAAAACTCCCGCCGCCGGCGCCGCTGACAGCGGGAAGGACGTGTTCAAGAAAGCCGACACCAAGTTCCGTCAGGCCAAGACGCTTTTCGGACAGGGCCGTTTCGAAGACGCCATCCTCCTGTTGGAGGAGGCCGTCAGGCTGAACAGGATAAAAGGGGGCTATTTCCTTCTCCTGGCGCTCAGCGAAATGAAGATCCCCTCTTTCCGCCGAAGGGCGGAAGAGCATTTCCTCAGGGCCATCGAGCTCGAGCCTTGGAATCCGGAATGTTATGTCGGCCTGGGGATCCTGTACAAGACGGAAGGGATGAGCCTTAAAGCGACCAGGCAGTTCCAGAAAGCGCTGGAGTATGATGACGAACACGAGACGGCGCTGAAAGAATTGGAGGGCTTGACCGGCAAAAAAAAGGAGACCGGGCTCAAGGGCCTGTTCTCGACGTCTATCTTCGGTTCGAAAAAGAAATAGCCCGGCCCTATTTCTTCCCGACGAGCTTCAGGAATTCCGGCTCGTTCAAGACGGCGACATTCAGTTGACGCGCCTTGTCCAATTTGGACCCGGGCGACTCTCCCACGACCACATAATCCGTCTTGCCTGAAACGGAAGAGGTGACCTTGCCCCCCCGGCCCTCGATGAGCTCTTTGGCTTCCCCTCTCTCCATGCCGGCCAGGGTCCCGGTGAGGACGAATGTCTTACCTTCGAGGGGCCGGGCGCCGCGCCTTTCTACCCGGGCCTCAAAATTGAGGCCGGCCTCCTTGAGCTTACGGATGAGGGCGGCGTTCTCCGGCTGCCGGAAGAAAAAGACGATGCTCTCGGCCACCTTGGGTCCGATATCTTCAACTTCGGTGAGCTCCTCGGCTGAGGCCTCGGTCAGGGCGTCGAGAGTCCGGAAGTGGTCAGCCAGCGTCCGGGCAAGTCGTTCACCCACGTGACGGATACCCAGGGCGAAGACCAGTGCGGCCAGGTCCCGGCTCTTTGATTTCTCGATTTCGGCCAGCAGGTTTTGGGAGCTTTTCGGCCCCATCCTCTCCAGGCTCGCCAGGTCGTCATACCGGAGCGAGTAGAGGTCGGGAACGGCCCGGACGAGCTTTTTCTCGAGGAGCTGGTCGACGAGCGAATCCCCAAGTCCCTCGATGTTCATGGCCCGGCGCGAGGCAAAATGGAGGAGCGATTCCCGAAGCTTGGCCGGACAGGAGGCGTTGGTGCAGCGGGAGATGACCTCGCCCTCGGGCCGGAAAGCCGCCGCTCCGCAGACAGGACAATGGTCCGGGAAAACGAATCTCTTTTCCTTTCCCGCGCGCCTCTCCTTCATCACCGCCACGACATTGGGGATGACATCCCCGCTGCGTTCGATCAGCACCCAGTCTCCGACCCGAATGTCCTTGCGTCTGACCTCGTCTTCATTGTGGAGCGTGGACCGGGTGATCGTCGTCCCCGACAAGCGCACAGGCTCGAGGTCGGCCACCGGCGTCAGAGCTCCGGTCCGTCCGACCTGCACCCGGATATCCAAGATCTTGGTTGTCGCCTGGCGGGCCGGGAACTTGAAGGAAATCGCCCAGCGGGGCGATTTGGCGGTGCTGCCCAGCGCTGCTCTCTGCTCAGCCGAGTCGACCTTTATGACGATCCCGTCGACGTCGTAATCGAGGCTGTCCCTCTTCTCCCGCCACTCTTCCCAGTATTCGATCACCTCCTGGAGGGTCCGGCAGTGCCGGGAGCGCGGGTTCGTCTTGAAGCCCAGCTGCCTGAGCTTCTTTAGACATTCCCACTGGGTCGGCAGTTCCCGGCCGTCGATATAGATATAGTACAGGAACGCATCCAGCCTGCGCCGGCCGACCTCTTTTGAGTCCAGCAGGCGGATCGATCCGGAAGCGGCGTTGCGGGGGTTGGCGAAGGGAGGCTTGCCCTGGTTCTCCTGCTCCTGGTTGATCCAGCGGAAAGACTCAAAGGGGAGATAAACCTCGCCGCGAACCTCGACCTCCCGACGTTCACTGATGATGAGAGGCAGACTGCGGATGGTCTTGACACTCGCGCTGACATCATCTCCGCGCAGGCCGTCCCCGCGAGTCAGGCCCTGGGCGAATTTCCCGCCGCGGTAGAGGATGGATGTGCTCAGGCCGTCGATCTTGAGCTCAGCCACGTATTCGACCTTCTCTTCGGGGAGGAGCCTCCGGACGCGCCCTTCGAATTCCCGCAGCTCTTCCACGGTATAACAATTGTCCAAGCTGAGCATCGGCAGCCTGTGGGAGACGGTGGGGAAGCCCTCGACCGGCTTCTCT
>DAIPLF010000334.1:0-3062 GCA_036769375.1 Candidatus Aminicenantota bacterium
CCGGGGAAATATATGACCGTTTGAAAAGGCGGCTTGGCATTTCTGGGGAGGAAGAGATAGGCGATCACTCGCTCATTTTCGTAGGCCGCATCAAAAGTGATTTTTTCCCGGACCCAGTCTTTGGCGTTCTCGTTCCTCCATTCCAGGCGGGCGTTCAAGTCTTTTTTATCGTAGGCAAATTGGTCCTTATAGACTTTAAAAACCGAATCCGGGACAGGCTTGAGTTTATAGAAATCTGGGACCACGTCAACTTGGGCCAACTGAAACGCGGATATCGGGACCTTTTGTGGATTGATATAAAGAGCACAACGGAAACCGTTCTTAGATGAGCGGTCGAATGTAGACGCCTGGCTCAGGTTCTCGAACATATAGGTGGCATCATCCCAGGCCCCGCCCCTGATGATCCTGCCTTCGGGGGATTCGTTCCAACACCACTCCCTGACATTGCCGGCCATGTCATAGGCTCCGTAGTAATTCAGGCTCGGCCGGTCGCCGACGGCCCCCGGACCTGCCCCACCAAAGTTCATAAACGGCAGGTACCAAGAAGGATTTTCTCTTTGAAGGGCGGCCAAATCCCAATGGTATATCGTCGGAAGCTTTCGGCCCGCGAATTCAGCGTAAGCCGCCGCTTCATACCAACTCACGCCGGAAACCGGGAAGTCCGCCTGGCCCTCCGGGTAAGCCCCGCCTTGCCAGGTGGAAGGTCCCGGACGTCCAGTCGTATCGACAAACAAGGCCATGGCCGCATCCCAAGCCAGATTTTTGCCGTTGTTGATAAGAGGCTGCTTCCAAAATTCTTTTTTGCGATAGCCGCCTTGGTCCACGAATTCCTTGAACTTCTTGTTTGTCACCTCATATTTATCGATGAGGAAATCGTCGAGAATTCCAATGTCTGTTTTCCCGCTCGGGATACGGACCAAGTCGCCGGAAATCGTGCTCACCGTCTCGAGACGCCTATCTATGGCAAGGACATCTTCCTGCTTTATCGGATCGTAAGAAATCGCGGACGCAGCGAATTCGAGCGATTCATATCCTTCTTTTTCCATTTTCCACCGAAACCAAGTCCGCGGCAGCCGGATCTTTTCGATCGGCGTTGTTCCGATATAGCGCCACTCGCGCTCCGGGAAAGAATACTCCTTGACAAAGACGCGGACCCCGGGCGGGGTTGTCTCAATCGGCACTTCTCTGACGCATGCAGGAAATAGCTCTTTAACCTTCGGGTCGTCGGGAAGAAACTCGGCGACTTTATCGTAAAGATCGAGCATCCGAAAACCTTCTTTCGGCTGCAATGGTGCGGCTTCATCCAAAAGGCTCTGAAGCTCGGGCAGCGCGACTTGGCGCGCCCAGCGAACCTTGGCCTGTCGGTTGAGAACTGAATAGATCAGGAAACCTAGGGCGATGAGGACGAAGGCAGTGGGAACGGCAATAAGAGGCTTACGGATGATGCGGAAGAAGGAACGGAGGTTGAAGATGCCAGCCCTTCCCTTTTCGATGGCAGCTTGGAGCTTTTTCAGGTCGGCCAGCATCTCGGCTGCCGAGCCGTAGCGATCTTCCACCTTCTTCTTCAGCGCCCGACGGATGATCCCTTCGAACTCTTCCGGGACCTTGGGCACGATCGCTTTGAGCGGCTTCGGCTCCTCGTGGACGATGTTGTGGATAATCGCCGATTGCAGGTCTTCTCCGAACGGAAGTTTTCCGCTCGCAATCTCGTAGAGGACGACCCCCAGCGACCAGATATCCGTCCGCCGATCGACCGCCTCGCCGCGAGCCTGCTCGGGCGACATGTAAGCCACCGTCCCCATGGTCGAGCCCTCTTTGGTAACCATGGCCGAGCTAGCAACCTTGGCCAGCCCGAAGTCCATGATCTTTGCCTGCCCCTTGGCCGTCAGCATGATGTTCGCGCTCTTGATATCCCGGTGGACGATCCCCTTCCCATGGGCCTCGTCCAGTCCGGCTAAAACCTGAAGCGCGATATCGAGCACGCGGTCAAATGGCAGAGCGCCCTTGGCGGCCATCTCTCTCAAACTCTCCCCCTCGATATACTCCATCGAGATGAAGGTCTTACCCTCTTGGTCGTCGACTTCATAGATGGTGCAAATATTGGGATGAGATATGGCCGCAGCTGCCTGGGCTTCGACCATGAACCGCCTTTTGATGTCCTCGTCAAAGGCAAGTCCCGGCGGTAGGAACTTCAAGGCAACCGCCCGCTTGAGCCGCGTGTCATCGGCCAGATAAACGACACCCATTCCGCCCCGGCCCAGGATCCTAGCGATTGTGTAGTGACCGGCGACAACGATTCCGGGGGCAAACTCCGCCGGCCCTTTGATTAGTGTCCGGGTGAATGATGCTTCTCCCCCCGGAAGCGCCGTCGCGCACTTCCTGCAAAACCGCGAATCTTCCAGGTTTTCGATCCGGCAAGAAGGGCACTTCATAACCGTTTCCCCTAGCTTGGATTAGCATAGAATAATGACTTACAGAGAAAGAGTCAAATCAGGATGGCATATGTTTCAATTTAGTATCGCGTATGCCGCTTATCGCGGTTATTGACAGCGCCGCCCCGCCGGAAGTATTCTCCGGTGTGAATAGGAAAGAAGATTCAATGTCCGGCACGGCAAACCGCCTGATTGCAGAAATCGGAATATCTTAACCCTAATCTCGGTTCAATGAAACCACTATACCGTCGTATGCTCCGGAGGATGAAGGCAAGGGAGGAACAAGCGGCGCCAGACGCATCCGCAGGAGCTATCTGGTTCCTTTATATCCTGGAATGCTGCGACGGGTCCTTCTACACCGGAGTGACCATAGATGTTGACCGCCGACTCCGGGAGCACCAGGAAGGCACAGCTTCTCGCTACACCCGGACTCGACGCCCCGTCGTCCTGGCATACCGGGAGAAGTGCGGTACCCGTTCCCAGTCCCTGGCACGTGAGTGTGCTGTCAAGTCCCTAAGCAGGCGGCGTAAGGAAGAACTCATTTCGGGAGGGAAACCCGATTTTAGACGGCCTCCGTCTTGAGCCCATTCTTCCGACATGGCGGAAGTGTATCGTCCTCGATATCCCGAG
>DAIPLF010000335.1:0-3061 GCA_036769375.1 Candidatus Aminicenantota bacterium
TTCCAGCCGATCTTCTTGCCTTCCTTCACCGTCCTGTAATGGAAAGAAATCGGGATCTCTTCGATTCGGTAGCCTCTTCTGCGGACTTTGGCGGTCACCTCGGGACAGAACTCGAAGCGCTTGCACCTGAGCGGCAGACTTTTAAGCACTTCCGTTTTGAATGCCTTATAGCAGGTCGCCTCGTCTGTGATCCCGGCGCTATAAAGAAGATTGGCTATGGCCGTCAGGACAAGCACCCCCACTTTGTAACGAGTTAAAGGAAGGTCATTCACCGGGTTGATGTACCGTGAACCATAGACAACGCTCACCCGGCCTTCGACAATTGGCGCGATCACCTCGCTGTAATCTTGGGGGTCGTATTCAAGGTCAGCGTCCTGGATGATGACGATATCTCCACTGACGTGGCTGATGGCCTTCCGGATGGCCGCGCCTTTCCCCATGTTCTTGGCTTGGAATAGAACCTTGAAGCCTCCCCGGCTTTCCAGCGAACGGAGGTAATCGCGGGTTCCATCTGTTGAACCGTCGTCAACGATGATGACCTCCTTGGGAATGTCGACGGTCTTGACCCGCCTGAGGATCTCCTCGATTGTCCGCCTCTCGTTAAAGACAGGGATGATGACGGACAGAATCACCTTTCTGCAACTCCTCGTTTCAAGTGAACACGGCGATCATCATCCCTTGCCTATTCGGTGGACTTGACCGAGCATCCGTAGGGCTTGGTCACTGACGTCCCCACCGGCATTCCTTTAATGAGCGAATCGACAGCCAGCCGGTTCCAAGCGCGCAGGGTTATCCCCTATGTTAGCGGAGGTCCAGCCTCCCGTCAATAAATTCTATGATAGTTATAGATTATACAGAAATGATAGGAAATAAGCCGGAAGGGTCCTTTGGGAGAACGGAGCCGGAGGTCAAGGCCGCGGTGTCTCCCGTTTCGGATCCCCGGCGGCCCTTGGACCGAGCTTTTTCTCGACCTGCGTGCAGAGGCCGAGGAGCATGTTCAGCTCCCACACCGTCAGGCCCGACCGGGCGAGAAGGCGCTTGAGGTGGCGGGTGATCTCCGCCGGGAGATCCTTATCTCCCACTCGCGCGTAGCCCAGCGTTTTCAAGGTTTTCGGAAAGCGCCGGAAGAGCTTCCGGGCCTCCCGGTTTTCCAGCAAGGGAAGAGGGCCGGACCTGGTCGCGACGCGGCTCAGCTCATAGGCTACGAGCATGACGCTCTGGGCAAGGTTGAGAGAGGGGAAGTCGGGAGACGACGGGATGGTGAGCACCAGCCCGCACTCTTCGAGCTCCCGGTTTGTCAGGCCGTTGTGCTCGTTCCCGAAGAGGATGGCCACCCGGCCCGACCGGGCCATCCGGGCGATCCGGCGGGCCGCCTCCCGGATGTCCACGATCATCCCGCGCCGGCTTCCCAGCCGCCGCGTCGTGCCGACGACCAGGGATTTCCTGGCGATCGCCGACCGCAATGACCGATAGACCTTCGCCTGCTCGAGGATATCCGCGGCCCGGCAGGCCATCGCCCTGGCTTCTTCGTTCCGGTAGGGGACAGGGGCGACGAGCTCGAGCTTGCGGAAGCCCATGTTTTTAAGGGCCCGCGCGGCGGCACCGATGTTCCCGGGCTCAGTCGGACCGATGAGAACAAAGGAGATATTGTCTCTCGAGGAGGGCTTCATGGAAACGTTATCCTCACCTGATCAGCAAGAGCGCCGTCTGGTGCAGGGGAGAGTCACAGTTCGCATGGGGTCCACCTCCTTCAGATGCGATCCCGGATTCCCTGGAACTCCGGGAATTATAAAAAAGATTGGCGGCCGGGACAAGGGAATAGATTCCGGTTGCCTCTTTGTGCGGAATGGTTGCGCAGGGTAGGCCAGATTTGATACAAATTGAGCCGGCGTTCCGATGATCGATCAGAAAAGAGGTTTCTTGATCAGAGCCGGGGCAACATCTCTCGAGGGCGCATAGATGAGCCGAGCGATTCCTTTTTTTCTTTCAGCTTTTCTGACGTTGGGACTCTTCACGGCCGGGTCTGCCCGGCCGGAGGGAGCCTGCACGGCTTTCGTCATGCGCGGCGGGGGAGCCATCCTCCTCGCCAAGAACCTGGACTGGCCGGTTGGCGAAGGTCTCGTCTGCGTCAATAAAAAAAACGTCCTCAAAGAAGCATTCGGCGGACCCCCTGTCCCACTGCGCTGGACCTCCAAATATGGGAGCGTGACTTTCAACCAGTTCGGACGGGAGTTCCCTCTCGGCGGGATCAATGAAACGGGTTTGGTCATCGAAGAACTGAGCGCCCGGGCGGACTACCCTCCCCCCGATGACCGGCCCGGCCTCAACGAGTTTCAGTGGGTCCAGTACCACCTCGACACCTGCCGGACGGTCAAGGAGGTGTTCAAGAGCGCTGCCGGCCTGAGGGTATCCGGGTTGCTGATGGGTCTCCATTATTTGATCGCCGACCGCAAAGGCAATGTGGGGGTCGTCGAGTTCAGCAAGAGGAGAACGCTCACCTATTCCGGGGACAGCCTGCCCGTTGCTGTTTTAAGCAACGACACCTATGAAGAATCTCTACGCTCCCTTGAACTCTATCGAGGGTTTGGCGGCGAGAGGCCCGTCCCGGGCGGGCCGGGATCCGGGGAGCGGTTTGTTCGCGCCGCAACGGCGCTGCGGGAATACCGGCTTCTGAACCAGCGGCCTCTCCTTGACCATGCCTTTGTCGTCCTCAAATCCGTGGACCAGGAAGACACCCAGTGGAGCATCGTCTACAATATCCCGCGCCGGATGATCTTCTTCAAAACAAGGGAACACCGGCGGTACAAGATCATCCCCTTGCAGGGTTTGGATTTCTCCTGCCGCAGCCCGGCGCTTATGCTGCCCGTGACCACCGAGTCGGCCGGGAACCTGGTCCGGGATCTGGTCCCTTATGAACCGCAGGAAAACCGCCGGCTTCTCGATTCTGTTTTCCGGGCGCTTCGAGAGGCGAAAGAGCTTGACGAGATCCCCCCGGAGTCCGAGGTTCTGAGGATGGCCGCCTTCCCTGATCGGTGCCGCTGCCGCGAGTGAGCGGAGAAGC
>DAIPLF010000336.1:0-3044 GCA_036769375.1 Candidatus Aminicenantota bacterium
CAGGCAGGCATCCAGGATGCGGTCAAGAGGATTGGGGAAGAAAAGGGATACCGCCTGGACAAGTTCTCTCTCCAGGTGTTCGGCTACTGCCGGGCCTGCGAGCCGAAGCGGGGCTAGATCAGGGCTCAGAGTCCTTCTTCCGCCAGCAGGAAGGCCAGGACGGCCATGGCGATCGCCCCGAGCTCGAGCTCGCGAGGATGGACCGCGGAGAGGACGTCCTGACTGCAGTGATGGGCATCGAAGTAGCGTTGGGAATCCGGTACGATTCCCAGGAGAACCGTTCCCGACTCCGCCAGCGGGCCGATGTCCACCCCGCCCCCTCCGGGTTTGATCCAGGAGATCCCGAGGGGGAGAAGAAAGGGCTGCCAGGCCGTGATCTTCCGGAGGACCGATTCTCCTCCGCCGACGCCCAATCCGATGGGGAGGAAGCCCCCTCTATCCGATTCCAGAGCGGCCAGATGCCGCTCCCTCTTCCTTCGTTCTGACCGGGCATAATCGCGGCCGCCCGTTCCGCCGAACTCCTCGTCCATGAAAAGGACGCTGCGCACCGTCCTCTTCGGCCGGAGACCGGCCAGTTTCAGCAAGCGCAAGGCTTCGATAACCTGAGCGCATCCGGCCCCATCATCGTGGGCGCCTACCCCTAAGTCCCAGCTGTCGAGGTGGGCGCCAAGGAGGACGATTTCGTCTGGTATGGCCGCGCCCCGCAGCTCCCCAACGACATTGTATGAGGTCACAGACGGGAGGTTGGCGCAGCTCGTCTTAATAAAGACAGAGAGTCCAGGGTCGCTCTGAAGAGAATGGCTCAGGAGGTTTGCCCCCAGGGTGCTTATGGCGGCGGACGGCAGCCTCTCCACTCCTGGGATGTATTGCATCAGCCCTGTGTGCGGAAAGTCGGTCTCACCCAAGCCAAGCGACCTGACCAGGGCCGCGATCCCCCCGGCTCTGGCGGCTTCTATGGCCCCGCGGGTCCTCTGTTCGACGGCCTCGCCGTACGCCTGGAAGGTATTGATACGAGTCGGGTCCATCGGACGGTTGAAAAAAACGATCTTTCCCCTGGCCTTGTCGCCCGCGGCCCGCAATTCCTGAAAGGACTTGACCTCAAGGACCTGGGCCCGGACCCCTCCCTTCGGCGTGGCGATGCTCCCGCCGAGAGCACAGATGGAAAGGGGGATGGTTCCGATCGTGGAAGATATGAGGCGGGCTTCCTCGACTTCTCCTCGGACCCAGCGCCCGACCACAGTCGGCTCAAGCTGGACATTCTCCAGCCCCAGATCGGCCATCTCTTGACGCATCAGTTCCACGGCGGCCGCAGCACCGGGCGACCCGGTCAGCCGAGGTCCCAACCGAGTCAGCCTGCCGAGGACATTGTAGGCGTAGTTTTCGGTCAGGCCTTGCCGCGTGATCTTGTCGGCCAGCGCTCCATACTCGCTTTCAGAGGCAGCCGGCGCATCTCCGGCGGAAGGAAGGGCGAGCTGAATTAAGAAAAATAGACAAATGAAAGGACTCGGCCAGCTCATGCCTCTATCTTACAGTCTCTGATGTCCTGGAGGACCGGATCTCTCTCCGCCTCATCAGAGCCTTAACAGCCTCCATGGCCAGAAAAACGAAGGCCGAAAATGCGACAATAATCCCGATCATTGGAAGGGTCGGCTGAATGATACCGAACGAGCGGCGGATCGTCGGGACCTGAACAAGGACACTGACCAAAATGACCTGGGAAAGGATGGCCAAAACCAGCCAGCGGTGGGGGGGGACTTTGAAAACACTAAAACGCAGGGAGCGGAAATTCATGGCGATGGTCAGCTCAATGATGATGAAGAGGAAAAAGATCTCGGTCCTGGCCCTCGCGATATCGGCGAAATCGTGAAAAAAGAGCAGGTAGAAGAATGGGGTTTCGATGAACAGGGCTATCAAGATAAAAGCCTTGACGTCGGCCGAGAAAACGCTCTCCCGGGGATTCCGCGGCGGCCGGTCCATGATATCCGGATCCGGGGGCGCTATCCCCAAGGCAAGAGCAGGAAGGCCGTCCGTCGCCAGGTTGATGTAAAGTATGGCCGCGGCGAGCAAAGGCAGATGGTCGGGTCCCTTGATCAGGACGATGCCGCCGATCACGGCGACTTCGGTGATGTTGCAGCGCAACAGGTAAGTCAGGTACTTTTTGATGTTGTCGTAGATCCATCGACCCCGCTCTATGGCTTTGAGGATGGTGGCGAAATTGTCATCCGAGAGGACAAGGTCGGCCGCGTCCTTGGTCACGTCCGTGCCTGTTATCCCCATGGCGACGCCGATGTCAGCCTGCTTGAGGGCGGGAGCATCGTTCACTCCATCCCCTGTCATGGCCACGACCTCGCCCCGGCTCTTCCAGGCCTTGACGATCTTCAGCTTATCGATCGGCGAAACCCTCGCGTAGACGGTCACCCGGTCGACGATCTTCTCCAGCTCTTCCTGGCTCATAGCGGCCAGTTTTTCTCCACTCAGGACGATATCGCCTTCCTTGTAGATCCCGATCTCCTTGGCCACGGCGCGGGCGGTGATCTCGTGGTCGCCGGTGATCATAACGGTTTTGATCTTGATCCTGTGGCACGTCTTGACCGCTTCGATGGCCTCAGCCCTCGGCGGGTCCATCATCCCCATAAGACCGAGAAAAACCATGTCCCTTTCATCTTCTTCTCCGCCCCAGGTCGTCTGCCCGGAAACAGGCTTCATGGCCACTCCCAATACCCTGAGGGCTGAGTCGGCCATCTTCCGGTTGGCCTCGAAGGCCTCCTCTTTGTCTCGAAGAGTGAAAGCGATGACTCCGGCCCCGGTCAATCGGCTCTGGCAGCGGTTGATGACCTCTTCGGGCGCGCCCTTCATGTAGGCCACCCGGCGGCCGTCCGGTTCGTCGTGGACCGTGGTCATCCGCTTCCGCTCTGAACTAAAAGGGATCTCCTCGATCCGGGGGTGCTCCAGCCGTATGTCGGCCACATGGAGTCCGGCCTTGGCCGCGGCCACGACCAGGGCGCCCTCGGTCGGGTCCCCCTTGATCCTCCACTTCCCCTCGA
>DAIPLF010000337.1:0-3019 GCA_036769375.1 Candidatus Aminicenantota bacterium
GTCATCGGCCGTTTCCTGCACATGCAAGTGGATCCTTACACCTTCATCTCAGCCCTGAACTGTATCCTGGCACAGCGCCTGGTGAGGGTGCTGTGCCCAAAGTGCAAGCAGGTGGTCAAGTACCGGCCTGAGCAGCTTCTCGAGTCGGGTCTGTCTCCGGACAAATACCGGGAACAGGTTTTCTACGAGGCCCGGGGATGCCCGGACTGCAATCAAACGGGGTACCAGGGCCGCACGGCTATTGCCGAGTTGCTCGAGCTGTCCGACGTCATCCGGGAGATGATCCTCGTTCGTAAGCCGCTTTCCGAAGTTAGGAAACAGGCGAAAGAAGAGGGAATCGTGTTCCTGCGGGAAGTCGGAATGGAGAAGGTATTCAGGGGCATCACCAGCCTTAGAGAGCTGAATAAGGTAACCTTCGTCGAATAAGAGAATGGCGGCCGATCTGACTAAGATCAAGGAGTTTTTCACCGGCCCGCTCTGTCCACCGGGCATTGTGCAGGTATCCTCCTCGTATATCAGCGGAGTCCATGTGGACCCCAAAGAGGGGCGGGCGAAGCGCCATGCCGTCCTCGAGCTTCCCTCCGGACTGCTCGAGCCGCACTTTGACCGGAAGAACATCGCCGATGCGGCCGCACTGTCGGCGGTGCTAAAAGAAGGCCTCCGCGAGCTCCAGATCCCGGGGAAGAAGATCGCCTGCCTGGTCCCGGAAGCCTGCCTCAAGATACTCGTCCTGTCCTTCGACGCCCTGCCCGGGTCCGAGAAGGAACGCGAGAAGATCATCCGCTGGCGGGCCAAGAAGCAAATGGCTGTCCTTCCCGAAGACGCCCGCCTGTCATACGAGATAGTGGGTTCCTCCTCATCGACCAAGGTCCTGGCGGCTCTGGCCCGGACTCCGGTCATCCGGGAATATGAGAGCCTGTTCGCCGGACTCGGCCTCGATGTCGGCATCGCCGCCTCTCCCACGGTCAGCCTTCTCAACCTGGTGGACTGGGAAAACGGGAAGGACTTCCTGGTGGCCAACGTCGAGGAGGATTCATTGGGGCTGGTGGCGGTCACCCAGTCCGAGCCTGCCCTCTTTCGGTTCAAGACATTCTCTGCCGTGACTGAGGGGAAGGTCCCCTTTTCTCAAAAGGTCGAGGGCGTCATCAAAGAGATCGGGAACACGGTCCATTTCATCGAAGACCGGGAGAAGCGGGCCGTCCGCACTCTGTGGTTCCGATCCGCCCTGAAAGAGGGCCGGGAGGATATCCTGGCCGTGCTCAGGGCAAACCTGGGGATCGAAGTCCGGCCCGTCCTGGCTCCGGCGGCCTCAGGGCTCAGCGCGGACCTGAGCGCGTTCCTGGCCCCGCTGGCCGGGCAGTTTCCCTGGCGGAAAGGCATGCTCGGGAGACTGTGAATCAGATGCGAAGACTGAACCTAAATCTGGCGACGAGGCCGCTGCGCAATCGCCGGCTTTTCTTGCTCCTGGGAGGCCTGCTGGCACTGGCTTTTCTGGTCATGGCGCTCCTGGCGGTCTTCCTCTTTCTCCGGTTCACCTTGAAAAAAAACGGGGTCCAGGCCGACCTGAAGAAAGCCGACCAGACTATAAAAACCGCCGGCTCCGAGCAGAAGCGGCTCGACGTCCGGGTCAAAGAAGCGGCCCAAAAGGACCGGGGGCTCATCGATACGATCAACAGCATCATCCTGAGGAAGAGTTTTTCCTGGACGGGTTTCCTGTCCAAGCTGGAAGAATGCCTGCCCGACTCCAGTTATATCCTCTCCATGGCTCCCACCCTGGTCGACGATACCCGGATCCAGTTCCGTTTCCGCGTCGTTTCCCAAAGTCTGGATGACCTCTTGGCCCTGATCAACAAACTCCAGGAGTCCAAGTTCAGCCGGCCGCGGGTGGAGACCGAGGAGAGGAATGATCGGGGGCAGCTGACCTCCGATATTTCGGTGATCTATGAACGGGTTGTTTAGCGTTCTCGACGGCAAAGAAAGGGGCCAGCTTCGGCTGCTCAGTCTCCTTGTCCTTGTTGCTCTATTCGTGCTCGTTTTCTTTTCGCTGGGTCGCCGCCGCTCCTACCAGAACGATGTCGAGAGACTTCAGGGAATCAACAAGTCTGTCGCCGCGGCCGAGGACAAGCTGGCGGAAAGCACGGCCCTTTGGGCGGGGTGGCAGGAGGCCTTTCAGGATATCGAAGACCTCAAACAGAAGTTCTTTTATCATGAGGGGGAAGTGGTCAGGGAGCTCCGACTCGACCTGCAGAAGGTTTTTTCCGAGGCCGGGATCAGCGCCCGTTCCTATAGGTACGTCTATGACAGCCTGAACAAGGAGAGGATCGGGAAGATCGATGTGACCTTCACTTTTGTCGGCACCTATCCCATTCTGAAGAGATTCCTGCAGACGCTTGAGCAGTTTCCCAAGTTCCTCCTTCTTGAGAAAGTCGAATTCCTTAAGATCGGAGCGGATGGGACCATGCTCGAGCTGAGGATCATCCTGGCGGCTTACTATGCGCAAGACTAGACTTTGGGTTGCAGCGTTCATCCTCGTCCTGGCCCCCGGTCTCTGTCCGGCCCAGACCCGGACTCAACCGGAGTCAAAGTCGGCTGCCGCCAGGGAGGTAATAAGTCTGCTCCGGAAAGACCTCCTCCAGACCAGAGAACAGGCTGCTGCCCCTCCGCTGAGGAACATCTTTGCTCCCCGATCAGGCTCCAGCCTTATCGGGGAGGTTGCCCCTCCGGGGAGAGCGCAACCGGAGATGGCACCTGAGGCAATGGACGAGTCGGCCGCGGCGGATGAGACGGCCGAGGCGCCGCCCGTTATTTCTGTCGATCTCCGCTACATCGGGTTCATCGAGTCCCCGCGGCGGCTGGTGGCTCTGGTCATTTTTGAGGGCCAGGCCATCGCCGTAGTCAAGGGGGATGTCGTGGGCGAGGACATCCGGATTGGCAAGATCACTCGGCAGCAGGTAGAAGTCGTCCTGCCGGACTCCTCCACGAGGACGTTTTCCCTAGAAGGAGAATGAGGATGAGAAAG
>DAIPLF010000030.1:0-2462 GCA_036769375.1 Candidatus Aminicenantota bacterium
CGCCGTGGGCGAGGCGGCCGATTCTCTCGGCGTTCACCTCAGCCGCTGCCAGCTGGGGCTTTTCGGCTATCCCGGACGGGCCAAGGCTTGGGAGAATCCGGGCTGGAAGGGAACCGAAATCCCCAAGGATCTCGAGCCCGCCGTTCGTTCCGCGGTCGGCCAGGATGGGATTCTCTCCTGCGCCGCTGCCTGGGACGTTGCTGACCGCTTCAGCGTCGGAAGGGCTCAGGTCGGTTTCCTGGCCAACCGCTTGAATATAAAGATCAAGCGGTGTCAACTCGGAGCTTTCTGACTATCTGGTGATCCGCTCGAAGCGAAGAAGCGTCCTCTCGCCTCCGACCTCCATCGGGGGGAGAAAAGTGAGCCGGAAGAGACGCCCCTGAGAGTTCAGGGGCCGGATCCCGGCCCGGACCGGGTTTACGAAGAGATGTTCAAGAGTCTCCCATCCGCCTTTTTTTCGCAAGAGAGCCAGGCAATCATCCCCAGTAAGCGCATCCGGAACGGCTAGCACGGTTTCCAGAAAGCCCCCCGCGGCCAGGCGTTCCCAAGGTTTCCGGAGCAGCCGCCCCATCGTCTGCCGCCGCTTGCGCATCTGGACATCCTTGCGCCTCCGCGTGCAAAGATGGACCCGCAGGGGGATTTTTTCTCTCCGGCAGAAATCCTGTATTTTCCGCATCGTGCCCCGGCTCCGGGCGTCATACCAGATCTCTGAAACCTCATTGAGGACGTGCCGCCGGGCGAATTCGGACCGGGAAGGCCTCTGCTTGTCCGTAATGAAGAATTCGTGAAGATTGAGGAAGTGGACGCCCGCCCGGGCGAGGCCGGGCAGCGCTTTCACCACCCGGTCGATATCCTCAGGGATCGCGGGGATTTCCACGGTCACGTGGTCGAAAAGGGCTG
The DNA here is from genome assembly GCA_036769375.1 of Candidatus Aminicenantota bacterium. Classification (GTDB taxonomy): domain Bacteria; phylum Acidobacteriota; class Aminicenantia; order Aminicenantales; family UBA8522; genus UBA8522. Next base: position 901 of record DAIPLF010000030.1, read on the forward strand.
AGGCGGTCTTCATCAGCCGGGTCACCTTGGGCGAATCATACCCGGAAGCGGAGATGTTGAATCGGATCTCGTTCAAGCCTCGTTCCGCCACAGCCTGCAATTGCCGCTCGCTGACCCGGAGTCCATTCGTGTAGGTCCAGTAATAGTATTCGGGAAAGCGGTCGCGGAAAAAGGAAAGCCAGGCCAGAAGACGTTCATAGACCAGGAAGCAGTCTCCGCCGGAAAAGGCGATCCCCGAAAAGCGGGCTCGGGGAAGATAGGACGCGATTTCCAGGGGGTCCGATCCCAATGACGAGACAATGCGATCCTGGCCCTTAAAGGGCGCCGGACAGGATGGGCAGGCGGCCGAGCACAAGTATGTCAAGAACACGCACAGCCATTCGCCCTTCTGACAGGCGAGGCAACCGGGTGAGCAGGCGGGAGGAGTCATTTGGGCCCGGAAAGCTCCCGGGCTTGCCAGATCATATTGCCCACGAACCAGCTACCCTCTTCGGACAGTACGAAACCGGCTCCTTCATCGGGGATGACCAGCTCATGGTCCAGCCAGTCAGCCCAGAGGCTGCGTAGCCCTCCGCCCCAGACTTCGACGGCGGAGGCCAATGTTTCGCGGCTGATCCGATGAGTCATGAGATCGCTTTCCAAGTCTCTCAAGCGCTGTATCTTCTCAGGATAGACGATGGCGTAATCGACACAAGAGCGGCCTTTACGTATGGCCTCAAGATATGGGGGAAGCAACAGGTTCCCATAGATCATGTTCTGCGCCGACCCCTGAGCATAAGGTCCCAGAGCCAGGCAGTATTCCCGCCGGGCCGGGTGGGTGTAGAACAGGTTGTCCTTATCGCTGCGTCCGAACTGACCGGCATGAATGGGCCGCAAGCCCTGCGCCTGCATGAAATCCCAAACCGTCGACCACAAGGCCCTGTTTCGCGCTGATTCCCGGACCTGCCCCCGGGTGTCGGTCTTTCCTCCTGTCAAGGCGCGCAGCTCACAGATGGAAAACATCCGAATGCCCGCCTCAAAGAGCCGCTCCAGGTCGCGGCCGAGCATCGCCCGGCTGAATCCGTCAAAGCCGATGATCAGGTCGACGGAGAGGAGAAAATCAGCGGAGATCAACCGCCGGATCTTGGCCAGGACGACGTCTCCTGACTCGTGACGGCCGATGCGCCGGCGGACCTTGTCTTCCAGCGTCTGCACGCCCAGGTGAAGCCTTTGAAAGCCGGCCTCTTTCAAAGCGGCGACGGTCTTCTCATCAAGGGCCGAGGTGGTCGATTCGAGGGCCCACTCGCAAGAGGCGGAATCACCAAAGGCGCCGCGCACGGCTTCCCGGAGCCGCAGGAAACGGTCGACGCCGAGCGATAAGGGGGTGCCGCCCCCAAAATGAACTGTGACTGGACGGGGCAGCCGATCCCGCTGAGGATGGATCTCCAGCGACCGTTTGAACCGCTCCAGAAAATTATCGAAGACCTCATCCCGGTCGTTCTTCACTTCCATCGTGTACAGGGCGCAATAGGAACAGCGGGAGAGGCAGAAAGGGATATGGACATAGATGCAATAGGGATGAT
>DAIPLF010000030.1:2562-10914 GCA_036769375.1 Candidatus Aminicenantota bacterium
GCTGTCCAGCTGGCACTCGTCAGGGCAGTTGCGGGCGCAGTGGACCCGATTCACGCAGCCGCGGCAAGAAGGAGGAGTAAAGGCCAGTTTTTCAGATAAGGAGCGGATGAGGTCTTCCTCCAGCAAAAGGCCTCCCTCCCGGCTTTTGGAGTGCCCGATGATCCGGGGATCCTCCCCGTCCATGGCCAGAAAACAAGAGGAGAGAGTCCCATCCGGGTTCAACTGCAGCACATTCCGGAATAATTGACAGTACGGTCCGTGGATCTCGCGCGTCCGGGCGCCTGACAGGTCGAGACGGCCGCCCAATCTTTGGGCCAGCTTCTGGGCGGCAACGAACGCTTCCACAAACCGCTTTGCATCAGAAGGAGAAAAGCCCTCGCGGGATTGGCGGTAGACGGGCTCGACCCTGATATCGGCAATGCCCAGGACCTCCCTGCCGTAGCGGACGATCAACTCCAGCCCGTCCAGTGAGGCCGGGGTAACCGTAACGCGCATGCTCAGCCGTCCCCCTTCACGATTGATGATCCGCGCCGACCGCTCGACCCAAGCCGAAGTGGCGGCACCTCCGGCTCGCGGCCGCTGGCGGTCCTGGTATTGAGGCGGGCCGTCACAGGAGATCCCCACCCGGGAAAAATTCCGCCCCAGCCAGGCCGCGTCCTCCTCGGAAAACAAACCGGAAGTGGCGATATAGGAAAAGAATCCCACGTCGTGCTCACGGGCCAGAGATCGGGCCAGGGAATGGAAGCGTTTCACCTTGTCCAGGTGAACCGTCGGCTCCCCCCCTCCATGGATGACCAGGACAAAATCCTTTCCCTTCCGCCGGCAGTTCTCGACGACACAGCGCGCCGCCCGCTCAAAACAGTCATCTTCCAGAATGACGGAAGATGTCTTGTCCGAGCCGGTGAAGCAGTAAGAGCAAGCCATCGGGCAGGCCCTGGAGATGAGCACCGTCAGGCATTCGGGAGAAAAGGCCGAATGAACGATCGAATCGTAACGGTCCAGCGCTTGACGGGCGGTCCGTTCCAGGGCCGCGGCGGCGCGTTGCCACGGGTCCGCGCTGTCATCTCCCGCCTTGTTTCCCAGGAGCCGGAGAATCTTCGAGGCCTGCTTTTGGGGAAGCCGCAGCGGCATCCCCGGGGCGTAAAGATAGCACCACCTTCCTTGGTCGGCCCGAAAAACGGGATATTGCCGAGGATGACAGTTCGTGAAGGGTGAGAGGACCTCCCGCTCAGACATTGGACGGGGACCCGTCCGGGGCCCGAAGGGCTTCGATGATTTGATCGCGGGTCAACTCGCGATTGATCCGACAGCGGTCGGGCTCGATGTCACTGGACTGAGACGCCGCGTGAATGGACTTGACCGGGCAATCCCCGGCGCAGTTCCACTTGCAGAAACATCCCCGGCATTGAGGTTTGTTCAGAAGGTTCAGGCCGTAAAGGGCTTTTCGCCTTCCTTCGTCGATAACGAATCGTTTTTTCTCCATATCAAAACGGCCGTAAAAAAACGTTTTGGCCATCGGGTCGTCGGCCGATAAGACTTCATAACAGCTTGTCACCCAGCCCTCCGGAGTGACGGCACACGTGTCACCCGAGGCCTGACAAAACACGCAGGAGACGGCATCCAGACGCGCCCCCGAATAGATAAGCTCCCTCCCCCATTTCCGGGCTACCTTGTTGGCCCTTCGGAAATGACGGATGAAATCGGCGGCCTTGGGGGGATGAACGCCCGTTTTCACCGAACGCCCGCGGTTGAACATCGGTTCGATCTTGATATTCCGGCTGGCGAAGGTGCGACAGAAGTAATCGACTATTTCTTCCATCCGGCCCACGCTATCGCCGGTGATCGTCGTCCGGATGCCATAGGGATATCCCGCCTTGTCAAAATAGCGGAGCGTCTCCGCGACGACGGGAAAAGAAGCGCCGCCTCCGGCGATCGGCCGATGAAGGTCGTGGATGGCCGCCGGTCCGTCGATGGAGATGGTCGAAATATCAATGTTTTCGCTGACCCATTTCCGTTGTTTATCATTGAGATAGCCATTCAAACCGGCCGAGGTTCGGACCTTCACGCCGGGCGGAGTGGTGATCGTCCTCAGGTAATCCCTGGCCTGAACGAAAAGGGGCCAGGAAGCGCCCAGATCGCCGCCGCCATGAAAATTGACCTCCATGGTGCCGGAGCCGCTGGCCAACACATTCTTCAAGACCAGGTCGAGAATGCTCTGGGCCATTGGCCGGGGCATGTCGAAGGGACGGTCCCCTCCCTCGGCATAGCAATAGGTGCAGCGCAGGGTGCAGCGCGAGGTCAGAAAAAGGGAGATCGAAGTGGGCCGGAAAGGAGGGATCTCCCTCGGCTTGGCCAAGTGCCGGTACTGCTCCGGGGCGTCGAAAAGCGCCCGGATGGAGTTTTCGTCAAACCCCAGCGTCTTCAGGGCGGCCTTATTTCCCCGCCGGGCGCTGACCAGCAGGTTCACCAGGTTGGCGTTGGCCACGAAGGAAGCCCGACGGAGCGGAAGATAGACGATGTACCTTCGTCCGTAGGGAAGAATGAAGACATCATCAAAAGGAGCAGACTTGCGGGCCTTATCGCGACTGCGGGGTCCACCGGATGATCGATTGTTCACGTCGAAATGAAGAGATATCTATCAGTTCGGATACCAGTAGTGGCCCGTTATCTGGCACGTGCAGGTGCTCTGGCAGGTGCAGACGGATACGGTATTGCAGGTGCAGACCGTGTTACACGTGCAGACTCCCTTATTATATGTGGAACCCTTGATCTCCCGTCTTCCATTTACGAGATCACACGAGCAAACAGTATCGCACTTACAGGGGGCTACGGTGTCGCAGGTGCATTTGGCCGTGTGGGCGTGGCAGCTGCAGGCCGCAGATCCATTTCCTGTCTGCAGATCGCAGGTGCACTCGGGCTTATCGACACCCGTGTTGAAGCACGAAGAGAGGATCCCCGACAGGGCGGCGACGCCGCTCAGGCCGGCGACCTTGGTCGCTTTTTGCAGGAAATCGCGGCGGTCGATCTCGGGGGGTCCGGAAAAACGGACCAGCTTGAAGATCTTTGGCTTCTCTTTCGCTCTTTCTTCAACGGCCTTGATGTGATCATCGGGGGCCTTCCCTCTGCGGACTGGAGCGTTGGCCTTTCTTCCTTTGGTCTCTTTCATACCTGGCCTCCTTGTCCGGGAGCCCGCCCGGATTCAGAACTTAAAGGGATTATATGAATTTCATTTTTCATATGCAACAGGAAAGAGAATCTTTTTTGCCTCGAAGCCGGGTCAAGCTTGCCGCGAGACAGCCGCCTGGGCAAACGCCGGCTTGACGGAAAGGGCAAGTGGCGCATTCCCGATAGATCCCCGGACCGCGAAAAGGCAACAATTGCCCGTTAAAATGCCCCCGCACTTCGGCCGCCCCCCGGTCACCCGGGATATTCTTCTCCCGGAATGCACGGCCCAGCGGGTAGCAGGGGATCAATGAGCCGTCCGGGAGGATATCAGGGATCGGGCTGCAGACAAACTGCGCTTCTCCCAAGATCTCCTTCAGCGTCTCGGGCCCGCTCCGGCTGAAAAGACAGGGGACAAATCCGCAATCATAGCGCAAAGAAACCCCCTGCCGGCGGGCCTTTTCCCGGAAATCCAGCAACCGCTCCCCCACGGCCGCGTATTGGTTGGGGTGAAGGTAACGGTTCTCACCTCCATGACAGGGATGGGCCAGCCCGAGACGGATGAAGGGGGACAATTTGAATTCTGCGGTCCACTCCAGAAGGACGGACAGATCGGCGGCGGGAGACGTCATGTTTACTCCCAGCATAGCCTTGCCCCGCAGGCGCCGCAGAACAGCCCGCTGTCTTTGGATCTCATCGGCGGGGCTCTCCATCACGGCGGCGTTGACCAGGAGGGAGATGCGGCCGTCTTCACTTTTCTCCAGATAATCCAAAACGCTTTCCGGCATCAGGCCGTTGGAGAAAACCATGGTCGAAAGACCCCGTCTTTGGATCTCCTCCAGGAATCCCGTGATTCGGGGATGGAGGGTCGGCTCCCCTCCCAGCAAGCGGATCTGTGGCATACCGGAGCGCTGCAGGAAATCCAGGGCGGATAAGAACGTATCCTCCGTCATATGAGGTCCAGCGGGCAGATGAGGCCAGCCGCGTTGACGGGCAAAACAGTAGGAGCAACGGCGGTTGCAGAGCGAAGTGATGGAAAGGTTAGCCACGGTCCGCCGCCTTCAAAAGGACTTCAGCCTGAAGCCAGCTGCGCAGGCAGGAGCGGAGCAAAGTCCGGGCTGAGGCTGCATTCAGTTCACAGATGGCTGCAAGTTTAGGGATGATATCCGCCTCTTGGGAATAGCGGCTGATCAAGTCCCAAACAGCCGCCTCCGGGTATCTCAGCTTCAGAAGCTCGCCTTTCTTGGCCTGGAAAACGCGCACACTCTCCTCTTCCACGATCCATCCGATGTGGGGCGCAAAGTCCACGGCGGTCCCTTTTCTATTTGGCTTGCGGTCTTTTCGCATCAGCTCTGATTCACCAAATAGCTCGGTTGCCGGGCCAACTTTTCCAGCGCGGCCCGGTCGGCCAAGAGCTCATCGACCAACGATTCTTCATTCATTCTCTGCAGCAGGGAACAGGCGGTGATGATCCTCGTCTGGAGGCAGAAATCGCTGTCCCTGATATCCCGCCCGGCCGCCGAATGATGCACGTGGCAGCCTCCGGCGCACGACCAGCGGCAGAAACAAGCGTCGCAGAAGGGTTTGTCGCGCACGTGCTGGAAGACTTTTTGCCGGGCCCGGGAGAACAACCGCAGGCCGCTGTCGGAGCTCATGCGACCAATGGTCAAGTCCAACCCGCTGCCCAGCCACTCCTCCTCGGGGAGATAGCAGGCATTCACCCGGCCATCGGGAGTGACGACAAGGGCGTCCTGACCCATGGGGCAGAAAGTGTACCTCGGTTCCGGCAGGACATCGGCGGCGTAGACGGTGCGGATGCCCCGCTGTTCCAGGATCCTCCGGGAAGCGATGAACCCACAGGCAAAATCATAGGGATCGGGCGGGAAAAGCCCCGCCTTCCCTGATCGGGATGTCGGTTTGAGCACCTCCCAGGAAACGACTCCCGGCCGGAACTCACGGCTGAACCAAAGGGACATATCCGGCATACGGGCAACGGAATCTCGGGTGACGCAAACCCTCAGGCACAGCTGAGCCGGCCCGTCACCCAGAGCCCGGGCCGTCCGGGCGACAGTCTCGAAGCTCTCGCCCCGGCCTTTCAGACGGCGGTTCCGGTTCTGGAATTCCGGCGGGCCGTCAAAGGAAAGGATGACCGTGTGGAAATAATCTCCCACAAAACGGGATTGATCGTCCGTCAGGAATCCGTTGGTGCACACCTCGAAATGAGGGATCAGGCCGTTTTCCGCGGCCAGGCGGCGGGCCGAATGAACGGCAACCTCGACGACATCAAAGGCGGAAAGAGGCTCTCCTCCAAAAAAATGAACGTTAAGTGTCTCTTTGTTTCGTTTGAGGCAGGTCTCGGCCAGCCAACGGACGGCCGCGGCCGCCAGGGCATAATCCATGTGTTTCCCCGAACCCCGGGAAGACCGGAAACCGCAATAGGCGCACGCCATATTGCAGTCGCGCGTCGGGATGATCCCCAAGAAAAGGGGATCCAGCTTTTCTGGGGCGCGGAGATGAAAATCAGGCGGCGGTTCAGCGGACACCGCCCTGCGGCGGGCGCTTTCGTTGACCAGAGCGACGGATTGGGAGAAAGGCGCGCTTAACAGCCATTTTCCCAGGACTGGGATGGCAAAGGAAAAACTCATTAAAAATGGAGCTTAAGCCCTAAAAAGGCGGAAAAATGGCTCAGGTTCACGCGGCTGGTCGTTTGGGGAATAGTGACAGCGCCGGTTGTATTGCTGTCGAGATTGCCGAAGGCCCCCTGGTATACGGATTGGGGAACGAGGTTCCAGGTCCAATCCGTCTTTCCGATCGAACAATAATAGCCACCCAGATAGATGCCCAGCGTCCGCGATATCTTCTGCTCAAGGTCCAAATAGATATTGAATCCTACAGAACTGCTGTTTTTTTCGCTCTTTAATTTGACGTTGTAATAGTCGACCCAGGAGGCGGTTTTCGTCGCCTTCTGATAAGTCGTGCTCCCGGTGAACTTCCAGGTGACATCGGTGACGACAGCGCTGTTGCTGACCCCATAGCCCATGGGGGAATACAGACGCAGCTTGCTGAAAAGGAAACTGACGCCCGGGCTGATATTGAAGAAAGTGGTTTGGCCTAGGGGAAGTGTCCAGACGAGGTTCAGGTTCACCGGGAAGGCCGAAATATCGCCGCTGTCCTTTCCCTCTTGGGTGATGCCGTACGTGCCGGAATTGTCGGTCGTGCTGAATGTCCAGGTTAAAGAATATTTCATTTTCAAATCGACCGGCGTGGCCGGCATGTATCCCGCCTGCAAGGCCAGTCCCCAATTCTTATTGAATGAGTACATCAATCCAAACATGGCGCCCATGTTCATCTTGGGCTTGGCGGATATTGAGCCGTCGTCGATAAGGGAGACATAACTATAGGTTTCGGGTATGACAGTCCGGTAATAATTGGCATTATCGATTTTGAATCCCCCGATGTACGCCCCCCCCAGCGAGAAAGTCCACCTCTGGGCAAGGGCCGATGCGGGGACGAGCGCCAAGATGAGAAAGAACAGACAGATCCTTCCGAGAGACGTGTTTTTCATCTTTGTTTCCTCCTTGTGACCGGCGTTCGCCGCTTCAACTCCGTCCGTCCAAAAAGTGCCTTGCCCGGTTCGTGCCCCTGAACGAGCCGAACTCTGCTGGATGTCAGGCCGGTCAATGATCCTTCTCCGCTTCGGCCATTCTAAAAAAGACAAAGGCGAAAAGTCAATGATTTATCTAAAATATGGGGAAACAATCCTTGATAGGGGTGAGGACGTACCTGTTCGTCCCCAGGCCGATCCTCTTCCCGTACCGCATCTGCTTGTCAGGACGGGACTCCGGAAAGAGAGCGGAGAAGTGGTCCTTGCGCCGCGGTTTCCTGTCGAGCACCGACCCTTTTAGCGGCTTCGATCTGTTGATGAGGTCGTAGGCGGCTTGATCTATGGCCACTGGGTCGTTGGAAAAGAGAATCCCGATATCAGGCACAATGGGCAGGTCGGCCCGCGCGTTGCAATCGCAGTAGGGAACGATGTTGGTGAGGAAGGATACGCAGATCACCAGCTTGCCTTTGACCGCGCCCAGGGCATATTCACAGACCTTCTCGGGGAATATGTCGGTCTCCTCCTCATCCCCGGTGGATCTGTGGATGGCCTGGTCGGTGCACTCGGTGTAGCATTGTCCGCAGCCGTTGCAGATGAGGCGATCGATCTCGAAATTCTCTTTGATGGCGCCGGGGCCGCACTTGAGCAGGCACCGGCCGCACTTCACACACTTCGAGAAGTCGATGACAAACCTCCCGCTGTGCTGCTCCTCTTTTCCTCCCTTGCAGGAACAGCCCATACCCAGGTTTTTGATGGCCCCGGAGAAACCCATAAGAGCATGAGCCTTAGCATGGGATACAACGACCAGGGAAGCGGCGGAAGCGATGGCCCCGGCGATCTTCACCCGGTCGAACCATTTCTGACCGATCTCCACCTCTACGAAGCTCTCTCCTAGAAGACCGTCGGCGATGATAACCGGAGCCCCTACGCAAGGCGCCGTGAAGCCGTGTTCGATCGCCACGGCGGAATGGCCGACGGCGTCGGAACGGGGCGAATTGTAGATGACATTCGTATCCGTCAGGAAGGGCTTCAGATCTGCGGCGTCCAGGGCCTTTATGATAGGGGCGATGAAGTGCGGAGGGATAAAGGTGAAATTCCCGCGCTCGCCAAAATGGACCTTTACGGCCGCCAGAGCGTTAGGCAGTCCTTCTTCAGGGAGGGACCGGCGGATCAGGAAAGACATCGCCTCGCCGAGGACTCTATCGTACGAGAAGGAGAAGGAATCCGGATCGCGAAGCTCCTTGGTGTTGCGCTCCAGGCTGAAGAAATAGACGGTGGCCGCCATGCTGTCTCCTTGACGCACTCCGAATGTACCATCCCCAGACCAGGGTTTTCAAGTCCGGGAGCTTTCCGCCAGGAAAAGCGGGCCGCAAATCTCGAGCCGTTCGGCCATTGGCAGCTGCGGCCAATTTGGGCGGCGCGAAACTAGGGGGGCTGAAAATGTGCCCGGCTTAAGGTAAAATGAGTTTGTAGCATCAGGCCGAACCATGGCAAACAAAGAGCTTATCGTCCGGGAGGAGATCCTCGGCTCGAACAAAAAAGTCGCTGCCGAGATCCGGGGGAAGCTGGAGGCGGCAGGCGTCCTG
>DAIPLF010000338.1:0-3006 GCA_036769375.1 Candidatus Aminicenantota bacterium
GAGGCCAACGCCGAGAGGGACAAGGCGCTCATTCAATCCTTCAGGTCCCAGCTCATCCAGTCCGAAGCCCGGATGAAAAGGGAGCAGAATAACTACGACCGGCAGAAGCAGCTCTTCGACAGCCAGCTCATCTCCCAGGAGCAGCTGGAGACGGCCAAGGTCGATTTCGACATCGCCCGGGCCGAGGTTCAGGCCTTCCGTCATCAGATCCAGCAGGCTGAAGCCTCCCTCAAGAGCACTATGGACATCCTGAGCAAAACCTATTATAACTCCCCGATCAACGGGATAATCACCAGCCTGCGGGTGGAGGAGGGAGAGGTGGCCGTCGTGGGCACGATGAACAACCCGGGGACCGTTCTCATGACGATTGCCGACCTGTCCGAGATGGAGGTGGAGGTTGAAGTCGACGAAACCGACGTGGTCGGGGCTGAGCTCGGCCAGTTGGCGGATGTGAAAGTTGATGCCCTCCCCGACCAGATCCTCAAGGGAACGGTCACCGAGATCGGGAGCTCAGCCATCGCCAAGCTGACGACCTCCCAGCAGGAATCCCGGGATTTCCAGGTCACGATCACCTTGAGCGACCCCCCCAACTCGCTCAAGCCGGGCTTGTCCGCCTCCGCCGATATCATCACGGCTGAGAAGAAAGGCGTGCTGGCTGTCCCCATTTCCGCCCTCGTCCTCAGGGAAAAAGCGGGGGCCGGACCGGCAAACCGGGAAAAGGCCGAGGAAGAAGAGGGTGTCTATATCATGGAGAGCAGCCGCGCCAAGTTCCTGCCTATCACCAAGGGAATAATGGGCGGACTCCTGATCGAGGTTTCCTCGGGCCTCAAGGAGGGTCAGGAGGTTATCGTCGGCCCTTACAACTCCCTCCGCGAGCTCAAGGACGGCGTCCTTGTCAAGCCCGAGGCGAGAACGACAGCATCATAATGAGCCCTCAAGACGGCAGCCTGATCAGGGCAGAAGATCTCTGGAAGGTCTTCCAGCTCGAAAAGCAGGAGGTCAAGGCCCTCCGGGGCATCACTTTTTCAGTGATGCCCAATGAATTCATGGCCATCATGGGGCCTTCCGGAAGCGGCAAGTCCACCCTGATGAACATCCTTGGCTGTTTGGATAACCCCACTCAGGGAAGCTATTTCCTCAGCGGCCGGCTGGTCAGCACCCTGACCGAAAACGAGCTGGCTCATATCCGGAACGAAGAGATCGGCTTCGTCTTCCAGGTGTTCAACCTGCTCCCCCGGGCCTCCGCGTTTCGCAACGTCGAGCTGCCGCTCATTTATAAGGGCACCAGGAAGAGTGACCGCGAAGCCAGGGTCAGGCGGGCCTTGGAACTGGTCGAGATGTCGGCCCGAATGAGCCACCGTCCGTCCGAGCTCTCCGGAGGAGAGAGGCAGCGGGTGGCCATCGCGCGGGCTCTGGTCAATGAACCTTCGATCATCCTGGCGGATGAACCGACCGGGAACCTCGATTCCAGGACGGGGATGGAAATCCTCGGCCTGTTCAGGAAGCTCCACGCCCAAGGAAACACCATCATCATCGTGAGCCACGACAAGGAGATCGCCGAGCAAACGGAGCGGGTTCTCTTCCTGCGTGACGGGAAGATCGAGTGGGACAGACGCAAAGAAAGATCGGCATGAACTTCGCCCGCCGCCTGCTGGGAACATTTTTCTACCCCGGCCGCACGTTCCGGGCCATCGCCGACCGCCCCCTCTGGGTGGCTGCGCTCATCCTCGTTCTTATCCTGATCTCGCTCTACTCCTACCTGACTTTTCCGTTCGGACAAAAGGACAGGCTCCGGTCAGTGGAAGCCAATGCGGCGAAGCTCACGGAAAAGTGGGGCCAGACCGGCTATGCGAGCGAAGTGGAAAGGATCAAAAGTCATAGCCGCTCGCTCAGCGCTTTTCTTGTCATTCCCCTGACCTCCCTCTTCGGCCTCCTCTTTGCGGCGCTCATCGTTCTGGGCATGGCAAGGCTGGTCTCCACCGAAGGAAATTATCTGCAGGTCTTTTCCTCACTGCTCCACGCCAGCCTTGTGGACAAGCTCCTGGGCAACGGCCTGAGGTTGTATCTCATTCTTAGCCAAAAATCGGTCAGCGGAATATCGACCGGCCTAGCGGTGTTTTTCCCCAAGCTGGACGTCATGTCGGTGCCCTCCGCTCTCCTGGGCCAAGTGGACCCATTCCAGATCTGGATGTATGGTCTGTTCGCCCTTGGCCTTGCCGCGGCCTTCAAGATCAACCTGAAAAAGGGACTGGTGATCTCCTTCGTCTTCTGGTTTTTCAAGAGCTTGCTCGCCGTAGCTCTCTTCATCATCCGCACTCGCCCCTACCTATAATAGGCTCGGGGTAGTCTGCCCCTCGCCTCAATAACACAAGGAGTATTTGACAGGGAGCGGCGCTCCATCTAAATTATCAGTATGTCCGAAGAGAGCTGGCGCGGAAACCTGTCTGCCACTTCTTTCCCCCAGGTCATTTTCCGGACCTGGGAAAAACACGATTCCGGGCGCCTGATGGCCCGGAACGAAGAAGCCAGCGCCTCGCACTATTTCATCAAGGGGGACATGGCGCTGGCCGAAGGGAGCTATTCGGCCGACGGGTTCCTGAAGAAACTGCTGTCCATCCGGGCCTTGACCGCTCGCCAAGCCGAGGACTGCTCCAGTTTCGCCCGCGAACACAACGTCTCCTATCCGCGGGCTTTGATTGAGCGGGGCATTGTCCCCGCGGCCCGGATCTGGGAATTGCTGGCCGAGTTCTGGATGGATGAACTGTTCGCCGTTTTCGACTGGAGCGGAGGGGAACTCACTTTCGACCCCGGAGCGATCCTCCCCGACGCCCAGATCTACGGGATCATTCCCGCCCCGGCCCTCGTTCTCAGGGGGATCCGCCGGATGGAGAACATCGAACTGATCGCAGCTCACCTCCCCGCGGAGACCGAAGCGCTTCAGCTCCTTTCATCCGGGCACGCCGACCATCTCCATCTGGCGCCCCACGAACAGCATGTCCTCGGTCT